>JARGFU010000008.1 GCA_029210625.1 Deltaproteobacteria bacterium
GCCACCCCGAAGATCCCGACCGCCACCTCCATCGCCCCGTAGAGGAAGAGCCAGCGGCGGGAGCGGTCCGCCAGCCTCCCCCCCAGGAGCGCCCCGAGGGTCAGCCCCAGGAGGAAGCCGGCCACCGTCAGGGACACGGCCCAGGTGGTGCTCCCGATGAGGAGGGTGATCTGCCGGACCCAGACGATCTCGTAGGCCAGGCCAGCCATGCCGGAGAGCGCGAAGACGACCGCGATGGCCACCGCTCGCCCGGCTCCGCTTCCCCTGCTCATCGGGCTCCCCGCCGCCATCGGGCTCATCCTGCCACCATTTCGACTTCGAAAGGACGCCGCGCTTTTGCTAGGGTGCCCCGCCATGCGCAACAACATCGTGCACATCGGAGCTGGTGAGCTGACCTACGAGATCCGGGCGATCGTCGAGGTCGCCAACCGGATGCAGGCCCTGGGCCTCCAGACCTTCATGGAGAACATCGGGGATCCCATCGCCAAGGGCGAGGAGCTCCCCGGCTGGATCAAGGACATCGTCTGCGAGCTGGCCCGGGAGGACAGCAGCTACGGCTACAGCCCCACCCGGGGCCTCCTGCCCACCCGCACCTTCCTCGCCGAGCGCACGAACGCCCGGGGGGGCATCCAGATCGGCGCGGACGACATCCTCTTCTTCAACGGCCTGGGCGACGCGATCCAGAAGGTCTACGGCCTGCTGCGCCGGGAGTGCCGGGTGCTGGGCCCCTCCCCCACCTACTCCACCCACTCGTCGGCGGAGGCCGCCCACGCCGGACAGCACCCGGTCAGCTACCGCCTCGATCCCGACAACAAGTGGTTCCCGGATCTCGAGCACCTCCGCCTCTCGGTGAAGTTCAACCCCGCGATCTCGGGGCTCCTGATCATCAACCCGGACAACCCGACGGGCTCGGTCTGGCCGCGGGAGACCCTCGAGGAGATGGTGGCGATCGCCAGGGAGTACGACCTCTTCCTGATCGCCGACGAGATCTACATGAACCTCATCTACAACGGTGAGACCACCAGCCCCATCGGCGACATCATCGGCGACGTCCCCGCCATCGCCATGAAGGGCATCTCCAAGGAGGTGCCCTGGCCCGGCTCCCGCTGCGGCTGGATCGAGTTCTACAACCGGGAGAAGGATCCCGTCTTCGACACCTACGCCCGCTCCCTCCTGAACTCGAAGATGGTGGAGGTCTGCTCCACCACCCTGCCCCAGGCCGCGATCCCGAAGCTCTACTCCCACCCCGAGTACGAGGGCTGGCTGGAGGAGCGGCGGCAGCGCTACGCCCGGCACTCCCAGAAGGCCCAGGACCGCCTCTCGCAGGTGAAGGGCATCAAGTGCAACCGCACCAACGGCGCCTTCTACAAGAGCGTGGTCTTCGAGGACGGAGTCCTCCACGACAAGCAGACCCTCCCCATCGAGAACCCCGAGGTGAAGGCCCTGGTCGAGGGCCTGGTCGACAAGGAGGGTGTGAGCCTGGACAAGCGCTTCGTCTACACCCTGCTGGCCTCCACCGGCATCTGCGTGGTGCCCCTCTCCAGCTTCGGCACGCACCTCCAGGGCTTCCGGATGACCCTGCTGCAGAAGGACGAGGAGCTCTTCGACCAGATCATCGACAACCTGGCCGAGGCCATCGAGGCCTACCTGGCCAGTTAGTGGCCAGGCCCTCGCCAGCTAGCACCAACGAGAAGAGCCCCGCCCGGACGACCGGACGGGGCTCCTCGCTCGAGCGCTCCGCGGTGGAGAGCGCTACGCGCCCTGGGCCTTGTAGGCCTCGATGAGCACGTCGGCGGTCTGGGGCCGCATGATCTTCTCGGAGGGGCGCTCGCCGGAGACGAGCAGCTCCCGCACCTTGGTGCCCGAGATGAAGAAGGGCTTCTCCTCGGCGTGGTTCGCCATCAGGTCGACCCGGCCGAGGCTCTCGTAGAAGGCCGCGAAGCCGACCTTCACCGGCTTGGTGTGCAGCTCGCCGGGCAGGTCGTCGAAGACCTCCTGGGCGTCGAAGTCGCCCCAGATGGGGGAGTTGTCGTGGAAGGGCGCGTCGGCGTGCTTCCGGCCGATGACGATGTGGCTGAAGCCATGGTTCTGCCGGTAGATGGCGTGCATCAGCGCCTCGGCAGGGCCGCCGTAGAACATCTTGATGTCGAGGCCCACGAGGGCGAAGACGTCGTTCAGATCGTAGCCGGTCTCGGCCCAGAGGGCGGTGTCCGAGTCGCCCTGGCCGAGGAGGCGGCCCTTGAGGAGAGCCTCGTAGGTCTCCATCCGGGTGGCGGCGTCCACGTCGTCGCCCTTGAGCTGACCGACGAGCGGGTTGAGGACCACACCGGCGTGGAGCCCCTCGCGGGTGAGGGTCTCGACCCCGTAGACCAGGGCGTACTCGTGAGCCCGGTGCAGCGGGTTGCGGGTCTGGAAGGCCAGGGCGGCCTCCCACTTGCGGTCGGCGATCATCGCCCGGGTCTGCCGGGGCGAGAGGACGTACTGACCGAAGTCGGGGTTCTTGGGCTGGGGCAGGGTCTGGATCTTGCCGCCCACCAGCTTGGTCCGGGGGTCGTTCATCACGATGTCGCCGCCGGGGTGATCGTGGCGGTCGGTCCCGTAGACCTTCTCGAGGTAGCGGTTCTTGTCCCAGTCGAAGAGGCTCTCGACCTCGAGGACGCCGACGACCTCACCGGCGCTGTTCTTGATGACGGCCTTCTTGCCGACCTCGAGCTTCGCCGCCTCGGCGTCGGTGACCGGCAGGGACATGGGGATGCCCCAGACGTAGTTCTTTCCGCCGCGGGTGATCGTGCGGGTGTCGAGGACCTGGTTGAACTCGTCCTCGTTCATCGGCCCCTCGAGGGGGGAGAGGGTGCCGTCGGAGAAGCGGTAGACGGCCGAGAGGTCGGCGTCGTTCACCTCGAAGGAGGACATCCCCTCTGCCTCGGCGAGGAGGGCCTTGCGCTGGGAGAGGGGGAGGATGCGATCGACGGGCTCGTTGAGGCCGCCGTGGACGGGGACGAGGGA
Source organism: Deltaproteobacteria bacterium (assembly GCA_029210625.1). Lineage (NCBI taxonomy): Bacteria > Pseudomonadati > Myxococcota > Myxococcia > Deltaproteobacteria bacterium. The sequence continues at coordinate 3,007 of JARGFU010000008.1, forward strand.
CATGCTGGCTGCTCCTTCGCAGGGAGGGTCGTCGGGTGTTGCGGAGCCGCGCACCCTAGTCCAAACCGAGCCGCTGCGGAACCAGGAGGCATTTCGCCCCTCTTTTCAGGGGCTTTCCCGCCGATTCAGAGCTCGGGGTAGTGCTTCTTCACGCACTCCGGGCAGATGCTGTGGCTGATGTCGGCCAGGAGGTGATCCCGGATGTAGACGTCCACCTGTTGCCAGTAGCCCTGGTCGTCGCGGACCTTCTTGCAGAAGGAGCAGAGCGGCAGGATGCCCCGCAGGCTCTTGATCTCCTCGATCGCCTTGGTCAGCTGGCCGATGAGGCGCTCGCGCTCGTCCTCGGCCTTCTTCAGCTCGGAGAGGTCGTCGAAGATGCAGAGCAGGTAGGTCTCTCCCTCGAAGACGAGCGGCTGGAAGAGGGCGTTGCCGGTGAGCTCCCTGCCGAAGCTGGAGGTCAGGCTGAGCTTGATCGAGGTGGACTGGCCGCTGGCCATGGCCTGGTCCGCGGCCTGGGTCAGCCCCGAGGCCCTCCACGATTCGAGCTCGTGGTAGTTCTGCGCCAGGATCTGCTCCCGGCTCCCGCCCACGATCTTCCCGATCGCCTCGTTCGCGAGGATGGCGTTGCCCTCGGCGTCGCAGACGACCTTTCCCAGGGGAGAGCGGTCGAAGATCAGCTGATGGAAGGCGAGCTGGTCGTAGGCCATGGCGCTCCTAGAGCAGCCCCCGCCTCGCGATGATCTCCCGGGAGAGCTGCTTCACGTCGATGGTGATGTCGAGGCGCTGCATCAACCCCCAGATGCCGATGGCGGTGCGCCCGTAGAAGATCATCTCCCGGGGCGGGGTCAGGCCGATGAGGCTGGGGTGGCGCAGCATGAAGCGGTTGGTGTCGTTGTGGGGATTCCACTTCCCGAAGGCGAAGGGGCCCTCGTGGAAGAGGGGCGCCACCACGAGCTTGAGCCACTCGTCGAGGACCTCGCCGGAGACCGTCACCTTTCCCTCGCCGAAGCCCAGCCGGGCGAAGAGGGCGGGCAGCTCGTCCACCCTCCCCTCCCAGACCGTGACCAGCAGGCGCAGGAGGTCGTCGGTGAAGGCGGGGTCGTAGGTCCGCACCGCACCGAAGTCGAGGATGACCAGCTTGCCCTCGGCGTCGATGAGGTAGTTGCCGGGGTGGGGATCGGCGTGGAGCAGCTGCTTCTCGTAGAAGAGCCAGGCGACCAGGTCGATGAAGTGCCGCACGACCTCGGAGCGCTTCTCCGGGGCCCGCTCGAGCAGCCAGTGATCGAGCTTCCGGCCCTCCATCAGCTCCATGGTGAGGACGGTCTTCCGGGTCAGCTCACCGACGGGCCGGGGGACCCGCACGTCGTCCCGCCCGGCGAGGGCCTCGTGGAAGGCCCGGAGGTTGTCGGCCTCCACCCGGTAGTCGCTCTCCTGGGCGAGCACCTCCCGGATCTCCTCGAGCACCTCGTCGATGCTCCTCGCGGAGGCGAAGGGCCGCCCCATCTGAGCCATGGTGGCGATGTTCTTGAGATCGGCCACCAGGGTCTGCTCGACCCCCGGATACTGCACCTTCACGGCCACCGGCGTGCCATCGAAGAGCTCGGCCCGGTGGACCTGCCCGATGCTCGCCGAGGCCAGCGGCGCGGGATCGAAGAAGCGGTAGAGGCTCTCCACCGGCTGATCGAAGGCCTCCTCGATCTGGTCGCAGACCATCTTCCAGCCCATGGGCGGCGCCGAGCGCTGGAGCACGGCCAGGGCGTCGCGCAGCTCCTCCGGGATGTGCTCCTCCTGGAGCGGCGCCATGGAGAGGATCTGACCGAGCTTCATGGCCGCGCCCTTCAGCTCGCCCATGGTGCGGACCATCTTGGCCGCGTTCTTCTCGATCATCTTCTTGGTGCGCGCCTCGCGGACCGAGTCCGGGAGGATGCGGCCCACCAGCCGGTCACCCACCAGGGAGGCGCCCACCGAGGTGGTCAGCCCCCCCAGCTTCATGAGCCGGGCGAAGCGCCCTCGCGGGGCGTGGCCCTCGGGCTCGTCGTCCAGGAGGTCGTCGAGCTCGTCATCGGGGCCGAGATCGTCGAAGTCGGGCACACCTCATCCTAGCGGAGATGGTCCGGCGCGCCGAGACGTGTGGCGCTCCTCTAGAAGTAGACCCAGCCCAGGCTGAAGTTCGTGACCCACTGCCCGTTGTTGGGGAGCCCCCGCTCCACCCCCACGAGGGTGGGGTTGGCCCCGACGTCCACCGGCTTGGCGAAGTGCAGGCGGAAGACCAGGGGCCCGAAGCCGAAGTTCACGCCCAGCACCACGTCCAGGACCCGCTTGTTCCAAAGCTCGGACAGCTCGTTGCCCACTGCCCCGAAGTCCACCCCCAGGACCCCCTCGATGTCGGTGAAGAGGATCAGCCGCACGATGGCGTTGAGGGGGAACTGCAGCTCCAGGGTGCCGTAGGCGAAGTGCTGCCCCCGCAGGAAGTCGGCGTCGCCGAAGGGGACCCCGCGCAGGGTGTCGAAGCTCGAGAGGTAGAACTGCCGGGCGAAGCGCGAGCCGAAGGCGGTGCCCGCGCCGACCCGCAGGAAGACGTTGGCCCGCCCCCAGAGCGGCAGGTACTTCTCGGCGTCCACCCGCACGTTGCCGAAGAGCTCCCCGTCCAGGGGCTGCACGGTGGTGGTGGACTCCAGCATCAGCGAGGAGCCGGCCAGGGGGCCGGTGGCCCGGTGGTAGCGGATGGTGTCGTAGCCGTAGCGCAGGGTGACCTCGCCCTGCAGGCGGGCGCCCTCGTTCGCGTCCCGCCAGAGCTGCAGGAGGTTGCGGTGGGTGCCGTTGAGCTCGCCGTCGCCCAGGATCAGCTCGGCGTCCTCGAGGAGGAAGTAGGTGGTGCCGCCGATCGAGAGATCGCCCTGCACGTGGTGGTAGGTGTCGAAGGGGTAGCGCAGGCTGCCCAGCGCGCCGTAGTAGCGCTCGGCGGTCGTCACCTGCACCCCGAGGTCGGCGATGCCCGGGGTCTGATCGGTGCGGAAGAGCAGGGACTGGAAGACGCCGGTGCCCCAGGTCATCCGCCCGGCCTGGTTCACGTAGACGGCGAAGCCGTCGGTGAGATCGAAGCTGCCGAAGATGAAGAGGTTGAGCAGCACCGCGTGGTTGCGCAGCTTGTCCGAGCCGCTGGCCATCAGCTGACCGAAGACGCCGCTGCCCCCCGCGCCGAAGAGCCCGAAGAGGTTGCCGAGCTCCCAGTTCCGGGGGCGCAGGGGATCGTAGGGCGTGGCCCCCACCAGCGGCTGGGAGGCCAGGGTGCGGGGACGCCCCGCCTCGGCCGGCGCGGTGGGCTCGGCCGGCGTCAGGGCCGAGGCCGGCAGCTTCACCGGGATCCGCTGCCCGGCGTTGTGCCAGAGCACCCAGAGGTCCCCCTTCCCGGCGGGCGAGGGATCGAAGACCCCGGTGTCCATCAGGGTGAGGGCGCGGACGCCGGCCGCGGAGACCTCGTAGATGTCCGCCCGGGCCTGGTCGAAGGCCACGTAGACGATGCGTCCATCCGGCAGGACCTTGATGTCCTGCGCGTCGCGCGCCTCGAAGGTGAGGCGGGTCGGCTCTCCCCCCTCCGGGGCCACGCTGAAGAGGTTGTAGTGGCCGGTCTCGGTGGCGTCCGAGGTGTAGACGATGCCCGCCAGGCCCCAGCTGACCTCGCGCTCGGCCCAGAGGTCGTCGGTGAGCGCGCGGGCAGGCTTTCCGTCGTGCACGTCGACGACGTAGACGTCCTTCTGCCCGGCCTCGTTCAGGGCGATGAAGACGATGCGCCGCCCGTCGGGGGAGAAGGCCGGCGAGCCCACGGCGAGGATCCCCTCGGGCAGCGGCAGGGAGACCCGGCTCCCCAGCTCGAGCTTGGTGGTCCAGCTCCCCGGCTCGTGGAGGGAGGCGCCGCGCCCCTCGGTGGGCTGCCCCGGCCGGGCGGTGCGCTCCTTGGCCAGGTGGACCAGCGGGCGCCAGTAGAGGTGGTCGCGGCCCCGCACCTGCGCCACGTAGGTGATCCCATCGGCCCGGACGTCGAAGTTGCGGCCGGAGACCGGGTGGAGCGACTCGGCGCCGGGGACGCCGTCGGCCACCACGGTCCGCGAGAGGTTGGGCGCCCGCGGATCGAGGAGGGTCAGGCGAGAGCGGCCGGTGTCTCCGTCCATGCTGCGCAGCAGGACGAGCTGACCGTCGGGGGAGGCGGCCAGGGCGTCCACGTTCTCCAGGCCGATCTTCAGGGGCTCGAGCTCGGCCTCGCCGATCGCCGAGTCGAGGTAGCTGGGGAAGGCCCGCCGCTTGAGCCAGTCGGAGAAGGCGGCCGCGACCTTGCGCGGCTCGTCCCCGGTGAGCTCCTCGATGAGGCGGGCGAAGCCGTCGACCTGGCGCTGCCCCTCGTAGGCGCCGACCAGGCGGGGGGAGCGGTCGAGGATCTTCTGGATCGTGCCCGCACCGTAGTGGTCCTCGAGGAAGGCGCAGCGCACCTGCCCGACCTTGTAGGTCCAGAGCACCGAGTAGGGCCGGTCCTCGAAGAAGCCGAGCATGGCGTAGCCCCGCTGGAAGCTGGGGTTGACCAGGATGTCCCGCACCAGCATCTCGGCCTCGGGATCGACGCCGCGCTGAGCGTAGTACTCGGCGAGGCCCTCGATGAACCAGAGGGGCATGTTCTCGAGGGGATCCCCCCAGAGGTCGGCCTGCTTGGCCACCGCCCGCACCTTCTGGATGGTGAACTGGTGGGCCATCTCGTGGGTCCCCACCTCGTCGAAGAGCCGGTGATCCCCGAAGTAGGGCAGGGTCATCTTGAGGTCGCGGGGCGAGGTGACGCCGAGCACCCCCTCCTGCAGAGGGAAGAGGTTGGTCTGGAGGAACTCCTGGTAGGAGCTGTAGAGGATGAAGGGGATCTGCTCCCGGGGGATGAAGTCGAAGCGCTCGGAGAGGTAGCGGTAGGAGCCCTCGACGAGCACCGAGGCCCGCTCGGCGACCTCGCGCTCTCGCTCGTAGAAGTAGAGCCGCACCCTCCCGGCGCCCCGCAGCTGGCTCGCCGCGTCCTCCGGCTTCGCCCCCCGGTCGGCGGGCTTGCCCAGGCCGGCCACCGCGCGGGCGCCGGCGTCGGGATGCTTCTGCGGCACCGGGCGGGCCGGCGGCGCGACGGCTCCATCGGTCCCCTCCGGCTTCGGCGCATCGACGACCACCGTCGGCGGTGCCGGCTCCGCGACGGGCGCGGGTGCGGGGGCGGGCGCGTTCGGCTCACCCTCGGCACCGTCCGCAGGCGTCACCGCCGCCTTCAGGGTCCTGCCAGAACCAGCGCCGGAGACCTCGGCCTCGACCGGTGCGTCCCCGTTTCCGTCACCGTCACCCTTTCCGTCTTCTCCCTCTTCACCTCCGGAACCCTCGGAGACGGGAACGGCGTCCGGAGCCTCTTCGACCTTCTCCTCGTCACCTTCCTCCTGCTTCTCCTCTCCCTCCGGCTTCGTCAGGTCCACATCGATGATCAGATCCGAGTGCTGCCAGTCGAAGTCGAAGTGGCGCACCAGACTCTTGTCGGGGCGGCGGGGGTAGACGAAGACCTGCCCCGCGGCTTCCACCGGCCAGAGCAGAACCAGCGAGAGGGGGAGGAAGAGAAGGATCGAGGCGCGCTTCATCAGGGCTTTCTCACATCGAGCTCGGCGCCCCGGATGTCCGCGGCAGCGTCGGAGAGGAGGAAGAGCACGGCGTCCGCAACCTGCTCGGGAGCGAGGATCTTCCCCTCGGGCTCCTCGCCGAAGATCGAGGCACGCAGGGTGGTGCGGGTCCCGCCGGGGCAGACGGTGTTCACCCGGATCCCCAGGGGCGTCCCCTCGGCGGCGAGCGCCCGGGCCAGCCCGTGGAGGCCGCTCTTGGCGGCGCAGTAGGCGGCCCACATGGCCTTGCCGTGCTTGCCGGCACCGCTGGAGACGTTCACGATCGCGCCGCCGCCGGCGGCGGGCATCGTCCGGAAGGCCTGCCGGCTGCAGAGGAAGGCCCCCGTGAGGTTCACGCCGAGGCAGTGCTGCCAGTCGGCGAGGCTGAAGTCGGCCGTGGGGCCCACCGGCGCGTTGCCGGCGTTGTTGACGAGGTAGCGCAAGGGGCCGAAGGCCTCGACCGCACCGGCGAAGAGGGCCTCGACCTGGGCCTCGTCGGTGACGTCCGCGCGAAAGGCCCGGGCCGCTCCCCCGGCCTCTCGGATCGAGGCCGCCACCGCCTCGACCTCCGAGGGGGTCCGGCTGGCGAGGGCCACGCTCGCCCCCGAGGCGGCCAGCCGCCGGGCGATGGCCGCGCCGATGCCCCGTCCGGCGCCGGTGACGATGGCCGCTCCCTCCAGGTCGATCTGCATCGGGACAGGTTAGTACGGAAGCCCGAGCCGGCCCACCAGCCACCGGGGTGCCAGACCAGGCGCCCGGGTCCCAAGCCTGAACGTGTTTGCAGCGGCTTGACTCCTCTGCCCCCGCCCCCCAAATAGCAAGGGTCCGAGGCAGGGGGAGGGAGATCTCCACCTGCGCCCTCGTGCCCACTTTCTGGAGGCTTTCGTGAAGAGGCTCGCGCTCGCTCTGGCCCTGATCCCCGTGCTCCTCGTCGGCTGCCCGGCCGACGTCACCACCTGGAGCAACCCCTACGATCCCGAGTCCATCGCCCCGGCCCCCGGCCTCATCCAGGGCGTGGTGGCCGAGACGAGCTGGGACAGCAGCGGCAACCTCGTCGCGCAGCCCATCGCGGGCGCCACCGTCACCGTGAGCAAGAGCCCGGAGGCCGTGACCCCGGCCACCACCGACGCGGCCGGCGCCTTCTCCTTCGACGGCCTGCCCCCGGGGGAGTACCAGCTGCTGGTCACGGCGGTCGGCTACCAGCCGGCCTCCCTGCCGGTCATCGATCTCCCGGTGGCCACCCAGCGCGACCTGGGCTCCATCTACCTGGTGCCGCTGTCCACCACCGACGACGCGAGCACCTTGAGCGGCGTCACCACCCTCGAGGGCGCCCCGAGCCACGAGGGCATCCTGATCCGCATGGTGGGGCGCCCCTTCCAGACCCTCACCGCGCCCGACGGCAGCTGGTCGATGCGCCTCTCCGAGGGCACCTACGACCTGGAGATGAGCGCGGCGGACTACCAGCCGGTGCTGCTCTCCGGCACCGTGGTGCCCCGGGCAGCCGATCTCCAGCTGGATCCGGTCGTGCTCCTGGCCAACCCGGGGAGCATCGAGGGCATCGTCGAGCGGCAGACCTGCGAGGCCGACCCGCGCAACGAGGTGATCCTCCCGGCCGAGGGCGCCCTGGCCGCCGCCCTCCCCTCGGGGGGCACCACGGTCGCCGACCCGACCGGCGCCTTCGTCCTCGGCGGCCTCTCCGCTGGCAGCTACGCCGTCCGCGTCTCCCTCGACGGCCACGAGAGCGTCACCGTCAACGGCCTCACCGTGCGCGGCGGCCGGAGCACCACGCTCCCCGAGCCGCTCCTCCTGCCCGCCGCGAAGGGCGGGGTCACCGGCCGGGTGACCCTCACCGGAGAGACCAACCACGCCGGCGCCCTCGTGCAGATCGAGGGGACCCCCTTCGTGGCCTTCACCGGCTCGGACGGCAGCTTCTTCCTCGAGGGGGTCTGCGCCGGCACCAACTACCAGCTCATGGCCCGCCGGGACGGCTTCATCGAGCAGTCCGTGGGCGGGGTGACCGTGACCGCCGGCGGGGTCGTCGACGTGGGCGAGCTGCAGCTGGCCCGCCAGCAGGGCGGCCTGGTCCTCCACTCGGGCAACGCCTTCGCCAACCTGCGTACCGTCGCCTACCAGCTCGAGGCCCCCACCGGCACCACCGAGATGCGCATCGGCGAGGACGAGACCCTCTTCGACGATCCCGCCCGCGCCGACGAGGGCTGGGTGCCCTACGCCACCAACGGCACCTACGATCTCGCCGGCCCGGAGGGCGAGGTGAAGGTCTTCGCCCAGGTGCGCGGCAGCAGCGGCGTCGGCGCCAAGGTCTCCGATGTCGTGATCCTCGACCTCACCGCCCCCACCGATCCCCGGGTGGTGGTCGAGGACGACAGCGGCTGGTCCCGCGACCCCGACGGCGTCCTGCTCCTCACCCTGACCGCCTCGGACGCCCCGCCCCTCGGGAGCACCATCGTGACCAGCGGGCTGGCCGCCTACAAGGTGCTGACCACCGACGTTCAGGCCTGCGCCCCGGCCGCCTGCAGCGAGCCGGCCCAGAGCGCCTGGGACCTGGCCACCCTGCAGCCCTACAACCGCAGCCTCGACTTCCCCATGCTCCGCCCCTCGGTGGACGAGGAGAAGGAGGTCTGGGTCCGCTTCCAGGACCGGGCCGGCAACTGGTCCGCCTCGGCCAACACGAAGGTCGTGCTCGACCGCGAGGCCCCGGACGGGACGGTGGTGGAGGTCGAGGGCGGCTCCACCTGGTCGCGTACCGCGATCGTCAGCGTCGGCCTCACGGCCGCCGACGAGAACCAGGCCGCGGGCCTCACCATGCGGCTGGCGAGTGACAGCGGCTTCAGCGGCGCGGTCTGGCAGCCCTACCAGAGCGTGATCACCTGGTTCCTCTCCCCCGGCGACGGAGCCAAGCAGGTCTTCGCCCAGTTCCGCGATCCCGCGGGCAACGTCTCCGCGCCGGTGAGCGACGGCATCACCCTGGACACGGTCGGCCCGACCGGCGCCCGCCTCGCCATCGACCAGGCCCCCTACGCGGGCAGCCGGAACCTCACCCTCACCACCGGCGCGCAGGGCGCCAGCGAGATGGTGGTCTCCCTCGCACCCGACTTCACCGACCTCGCGGGCAACCCGGTGGCCTGGGAGAGCTACGACGTCTCGACCACCCTCCAGCTCCCCGACGCCGACGGCCCCTACGTCCTCTACGGCAAGTACCGCGACGCCGCCGGCAACGAGACGGTCCGCCTCGACGCCGCGGTCACCCTCGACCGGGACGCCCCGGTCATCGCCTCGGCCTCCATCGTGGAGGGCGCCGCGGTCTCCACCCCCAACGTCACCCTCCTGGTGCAGGCCGTGGCCGGCGCCGCCTACGCCCACGAGATGAAGGTCGACGTCGAGGACGTCGCCTCCGGCGGGCTGGTGCAGGGCATCTGGGGCCCCTTCAACCCCACTCAGCCGGTGACCCTCGCCGCCCCCCGGGGTGTCAAGCGGGTGCACGTCACCCTCCGGGACGCCGCTGGCAACACCAGCGCGCCGCGGAGCGTGGACGTCGAGTGGGACGACACCGCCCCGCAGATCACCCTGGTCACCCTCGCCGGGGGCGCGCCCTGGGTGACCGAGACCGCCCTCACCCTCGACGTGGTCGCCACCGGCGCCACCGAGCTGCAGGTCTCCAACCGCGCCGACTTCGCCGGGGCGCTCTGGCAGCCCTACGCCACGCCCCTGGCCTGGACCCTCGATCCCGGCGACGGGGCGAAGACCGTCCACGTCCGGGTGCGGGACTCGGCCGGCAACCTCGACACCTCCAGCGCCAGCGTCTCCCTCGATCGCACCGTGCCCCAGCCCCTGAGCCTCACCCTGGACGGCGGGGCGACCTACAGCACCGATGGGAGCGTGGACGTGGTCGTCGGCGCCGCCGACGCCACCAGCGGGATCGCCAGCGTGCTGCTCTCCAGCGAGCCGGGCTTCTCGGCGCCCACCTCCGTGACCTGGAGCGGCACCGGCAGCGAGACCGTCACCGGCTGGGCCCTCACGCCGGGCGAGGGCTCGCGCACCGTCTACCTGCGAGTCATCGACGTGGCGGGCAACATCGCGAACTCCGTGGCCGGCATCGAGGTCGACACCGGCGCCCCGGCGGGCACCGCCTTCATCGACGCCGACGCCGACGGCCAGGAGGACGCGTGGGCGCTCGGCACCGGCGTCGTCGTGCGCATCTTCGCCCCGGCGGACACCCGGGACATGGCCCTGGGCAACGGCAGCCTCGACTGCAACACCGCGACCTGGACGGCCTTCGCGGCCGCACCGAACTGGACCCTCGACGGCGGCAGCGACGGCGCGAAGACGGTCGTGGTCTGCCTGCGGGACGCCGCGGGCAACATCGCCTCGACCTCCGACGGCATCTCTCTCGATCGTCAGGATCCGACGGGCGGCAGCCTCACCATCGACAAGGGCGCGAGCCACGCCACCAACCCCCGCGTGCTCTTGAGCCTCACCGCCCCCGCCGACGTCGCCTCCCTCGCCCTGGCCGACGGGGCCAGCCTGGCCTGCGCCACGGCCAGCTACGAGGCCTTCTCCTCCACCCGGGCCTGGACCCTCCCCAGCGGGGACGGGACGAAGCAGGTCACGGCCTGCCTGCGCGACGCCGCCGGGCGGACCGCCTCGGTCACGGACTCGATCGTGCTGGACACCACCTTGCCGGCCGGCACGGTGGTCCTCGACGCGGACGGCGACGCCGCCGCGGACACCCACGCCACCTCGGCGAGCGTGGACGTCCTGCTCACCCACCCCTCGGACACCACCGGCGTCGCCGTGGCCAACGAGCTCCTCGACTGCGCCACGGCCAGCTACGCCCCGCCGGGCGGGGCCACCACCACGACCGTCGCCGGGCACCTCCTCGGCGCCGGTGACGGCGCCAAGACCGTGGTGGCCTGCTTCCAGGACGCCGCCGGCAACCGCGCCACGGCCTCCGCCTCCATCATCCTCGACACCGGCGCGCCCGCCGGCTCGGTGGTCATCGCCGGCGGCGCGACCACGACCCGCAGCGATCTCGTGGACCTGGCCCTCGACTCCCCCGCCGACACCGTCGCGATGAAGATCTTCAACGGCGTCGTCGACTGCGCCAGCGCGACGATCGACGGCCCCCGCATCACCAGCGTGGCGAGCTGGGATCTCGACCCCGCCGACGACACCGCCAACGACGGCAGCGTGACCGTCACCGCCTGCTTCCTGGACGGCGCCGGGCTCCGCTCCGGCGCCACCGACGTCATCCTCCTGGACCGGGTGGCGCCCACCGGCACCGTGAGCATCGACGGAGGGGCCGCCGACACGCGCAGCCACACCGTCACGATCTCCCTCACCGCCAGCGAGACCGTGAGCGTGGCGCTGGTCAACGGCACCAGCCTGAACTGCACGACCGCCTCCTACGGCGGCTGGGTCGCCACCCGCAGCTGGACCCTCGCCGCGGGCGAGGGCAGCCGGAGCGTGGCCGTCTGCTTCCGGGACTCCGCCGGCAACACCGGCAGCGCGACGGACGCCATCAACGTCGACACCCTGCCGCCCACCGGCACCCTCGCCATCAACGGCGTGGACACCCACACCGACACCAACACCGTGACCCTGACGGTCAGCGCCTCCGCCGACGCGAGCAGCATCGCGATCGCGAACGAGAGCCTGGACTGCTCGACGGCCTCCTACGGGGGCATCAGCAGCCCCCTGGCCTGGACCCTCGGGCTGGGTGAGGGGACCCGGCGGGTCGTCGCCTGCCTGAAGGACGGGGCCGGCAACGTCGCCTCTCTCCAGGACGAGATCATCCTGGACACCCTGGAGCCCGAGCCCAAGCTGGTGATCGGCGACGGCAGCGGCTTCTCCACCACGAGCCCGGTTAGCGTGACCGTCTCCTTCCCCAACGACGTGAACGGCTACGCCGTGGCGCAGACGAGCCTGAACTGCAACAGCGCCACCTACACGCCGGTGCTGGTGGGCACCTCGAGCGCCACCACGAACCAGGCCCTCGGCGGAGGCGACGGCGCGAAGACCGTCGTGGCCTGCGTGCGGGACCAGGCCGGGAACCTCGGGACCCTCAGCGGCTCCGTCACCCTCGACACCACCAACCCCACCGGCAGCGTGGCGATCGACGGCGGCGCGGCCTGGGCCACCCGGCGCAGCGTCGTCCTCTCCTTCACCGCGCCCTCGGACGTGGTCTCCATGGCGGTCGCCGACGGCACGACCCTCTCCTGCGCCTCGGCCACCTACGAGCCCTACGCCTCGGTCCTCCCCTGGACCCTCCCGGCCGGCGACGGCGACAAGGACGTGGTGGTCTGCTTCAAGGACCGCGCCGGGCGCACCGCCAGCGACACCGACCGGATCGGCCTGGACACCTCCCGGCCGGCCGGCGCCTTCGTCATCGACTCCAGCTCCCCGGTGGACGGGGTCGAGGACGACTACGCCACCAGCACCTCGGTGAGCCTGGCCTTCACCGCCCCGGGCGGCGAGGATCTCTCCACCCTGCAGGTGGCCGTGGCGAACGGCTCCACCCTCGACTGCTCCAGCGCCGCCTACTCGGCCTACCCGCTCACCCACCGCCTCTCCCGGACCCTCACCGGCCCCGACGGGCTGGTCACCGTCAGCGTCTGCTTCCGGGACGCCGCCGGCAACACCGCGAGCGCGGCCGACTCGATCGTGCTCGACCGCAGCCCCCCGGGCGGCAGCCTCTCCATCGCCCGGGATCTCGCGGTCACCGGCTCGGATCTGGTCGACCTCATCGTCTCGGCCACCGGCGACACCACCCAGATGAAGGTCTTCAACGGCACGGTCTCCTGCGCCAGCCAGACCATCGACCAGCCCTACGCCACCAGCGTGGCCTCCTGGGACCTGGATCCGGCCGACAACACCGGCAACGACGGGACGAAGACCGTCACCGTCTGCCTGCGCGACGCCGCCGGCCTGCGGGCGACCGCCACCGACACGATCGTCCTCGACCGGATCGCCCCCACCGTGAGCAGCGTGGTCATCGACGGCGGGGCCGCCATGACCCGCAACACCCTGGTGGCCGTGACCGTCTCCGCCAGCGATGGCAGCGGCTCGGGGATCACCGGCCTGCGCCTCTCCGAGGCCAGCGACTTCTCCGGCGCGCCCTGGCTGGTGCACAGCGGCGCCACCACCCTCACCGAGAACCTGGTCCTCTCCTCGGCGGGCGGCACCAAGACCGTCTACGCCCAGGTCCGCGACGCCGCGGGCAACGTGAGCGTGCTCGACGGCAGCGACTCGGACACCCTCGGGCTGGACAACATCGCCCCGACCATCACCGGCATCTCCTTCCCCAACGCGCCGCTGGACGCGGTGATCAGCACCTCGGTCCAGGTGGTGGTCGACGCCTACGACGATCAGCCCGACGCCTCGGGCTACCGCTTCAAGATCCTCGAGGGCCCGATCGACTGCAACACGCTCGACTACAGCGCCTGGGACGGCCGGGTCGACGCCATCTGCGGCCTCTCCGGCTGCACGAGCGCCACCTACTCCCGCTCCCTCTCCGCCGGAGAGGGCGCCAAGCCGATCGAGGTCTGCCTCGCGGATCCGGCGGGCAACATCACGGCCTTCCCCTTCCGCCGCTCGGTGATCCTCGATCTGACCGCGCCGGGGGTGCCGACCGGCCTGGTCGCGGTCTCGGGCAGCGAGCAGCTCTCGCTCTCCTGGTTCGCGGCCCAGGACGCGCAGAGCGGCATCGCCTACTACGAGATCCTGGTTCGAGAGGCCGTCATGTCTCCGCCTCCCGCCCAGTATTTCCAGACCTCGCAGCCCGAGAGTGTGGTGACCGGGCTTCGAAACGGCACGCCCTACTCGATCTCGGTCCGCTCGGTGGACCGCGCCGGCCGGACCAGCACCTGGTCCACGAGCATCGAGGCGACGCCGGGCTATCGCCAGCACCTCCTGAGCGCCCCGCTGGCGGCCGGTGATCGGATCGACGCGACCCTCACCAACGCCCAGGGCCGGCTCTGGTGGCCCGCGAACGAGGTCGATCCCTCCACCGGGCTCGAGCACATCGTGGTGGCCTCCTGCGACCTCGTCCTCGACGACTGCAGCGACGCCGGCGACTGGCAGCACTTCCGGCTCGACACGGGCTACCGGAACCGGGCCCGGCGGATCGAGCTCGTCGGCACCCCCGACGAGCTGATCATCCCCACCGTGGAGAACCCGGCCGACGACGGCTCGCCCCGGGTGGGCTTCTGGCACTGCTCCCGCCAGAGCGACTGCACGCTGGCCTCGAGCTGGATCTTCGTGGAGCTCATCCCCTTCGGGGGCACCGGCTACTCCTCGGGCACCTTCCGGAACACCTCCATCCGGGCCGATGTCGCGCCCGACCGGACGATCATCGCCTCCGTGGGGCCCGGGATCTACCGCTCCCTGGCCATCTCCACCTGCCACCACGGCAGCGACTGCAGTCAGGCCGCCAGCTGGTCGACCGTGGCGGTGCCCAGCCCGATCAACACCCAGGCGGTCAACCAGGGGGATCAGATCGCCGTCGTGGCCACCGACACCCAGATCGTCGGGGCGTTCAGCGCCAACGCCGGCATCTGCCACGTGGGCTGTCAGCTCTCCACCGGCTGTGACCTCCTCGCCGACTGGACGGGGCCGAGCTGCGACGACTTCGGGAAGGAGGAGCTCTTCCTGGCCAAGTCGAACCGCTACCTCCACGAGCTCGGGGAGTACATCGACAACCCCTCCGTCCGCCGCTGCCCGCTGAACGCGGACTGCGCCGTCGCCGCCAACTGGTCCACCCACGAGGCGTGGATCTCCGGTGACCTCAGCTCCGTCGAGCTCGAGGTGCTGGCCGGCAAGGTCAACGTCATCGGCGTCGACGATGGCAGCGGCGAGATCCGCCTCTCCATCTGCGAGAGCGGCGACACCACCGGGTGCGTGGTGAACGCCGACTGGTCGGTCGCCGCCCTCTCCCTCGCCTCGGGAGGCCCGCGCGTCGGCCTGACCGCGCGGGGTGCCGACGTGATCGCCGGGTGGCGTGACGAGGATCGGCGCATGCGTCTCATCCTGCCCACCGCCCTCTCGCCCGAGGGCTTCCGGGTCGCCGCCGGCGCGGGGAGCTCCACCGGGGAGCTGAACCTCCGCTGGGACGCCTCCCCCCCGGACGTGGCCGGACACTACATCCTGCTGGACGACCCCTGGGCCCTGAGCCCGGGCTGGGACAGCGAGATCCTGATCGGCGATCCCTCCGTGACCTCCAACATCGCCGTCCCCCTGCTCTCCGGCACGACCTATCGGGCCTCCGTCAAGTCGTTCCTCGCGGACGGGCAGCGATCCTCGGCCCCCCGCTCCAGCCTCGTCCGGAGCGCCCGCCGGGTCATCCTGACGTCCTCGGGGAGCAACTCCCGGACGGCCGACGCGCATGACGGCCGCCTCGCCGTGGCCCTGGCGCAGGGCACGCTCGACCAGCCCTACGTCTGGTGGTGCGATCGCCACCAGAGCGACTGCGAGGTCTCGGGGGACTGGACCCTGACCTCACCCCTCGTGGCCACCGCCCCCTACCAGACCGTGGCCGTCGGGGTGGACGAGGGCGCCCTCTACGTCGCCGCCCGCTCCGACGCCGGGGACCTGCACCTCTCCCGGTGCGACTTCTCCACGGGCTGCGATGCGGACGCCTACTGGAGCCCGGCCGTCACCCTGGGAACGGGGCTGGACTCCTACCCGATGGTCTCCCTCGAGGCCCGCGGCAGCCGCGTCTGGGTCACCCACCGCGACGGCGCCGGCGCCATGGTCGTGAGTCAGTGCCTGAAGTCCACGGGCTGCGCGGCCGCGGGCAACTGGACCACCCTCACGGTGGACGCCACGCCCAACACCCGCTTCGGGGCGACGCTGCGAGCCGTGGAGACCGGCTCCACCTGGGAGGTCGTCATCCTCCGCTCGATGGACGACTCGGTGCGCTTCTTCCACTGCGACGGCACCTCGACCGGCTGCGACGCTCCGGCGGACTTCGATCAGAGCACCCTGGTGACGACCGGCGTGTTCCCCGACCTGCCCCACCCGACCCTCGCCACGAGCCCGGAGGATCCCGCCGAGGGCGCCTCCTTCGCCACGGCGTGGGACGACGTCCTCTACCTGGGCGTCTGCGCGACCCCCCTCTCCCGCTGCGGCGATCCGCAGAGCTGGGTCTTGCGGGACGTGAGCGCCTTCAGCACCTACAACGACACCAACGTCGAGGTGATCCACGGCTACGGGGGCGAGCGCTACCTCGCGTACCAGGAGGGTCGCTTCGGCGGGAAGATCAGCCTCTGGAGCTGCGCCGACGAGTGCTACATGCCCGACCAGTGGCGCCGGGCCGGCGCCATCGTCTCGGGGACCGCCGCCACGACCAACCGCACCACCGGGCGCTGGGTGGCCTTCGATGAGCGAGACGGATCGGTCTTCTTCGTCAACAACAACTTCTCCTCGACCCGCGCCCACGTGGGGGCCCGGACCGACATCGAGCTCCTCCCCCGCCAGCCCTACCTCGAGGGCGGCCACCCGCTGCCGGGCCGGCTCCAGGCCGAGGCCTATGACCACGGCGATCTGGGCATCGCCTACTTCGACCGCAGCCGGGGCAACTCTGGCGGCGAGGTGCGCGTGGACGACGTGGACGTGCGGGCCTGCGCCGCGCCGGGCTGCTACCAGGTGACCGACACCCAGGCCCGGGAGTGGCTGGAGTACCGGGTCTCGGTCGGCACCGCCGGCACCTTCACCCCCGCGCTCTCGGTCGCCTCCCCGGTCGGCGGCAACCTGCGCCTGGAGGTGGACGGCGCCGACGCGGCGGGCGTGCTGGTGGCGCCGAACACCGGCGACTTCGACACCTTCCAGACGGTGACCGGACCGGACATCCCCCTCTCCGCCGGCGATCACGTCGTCCGCCTCTACTTCGAGGACGGCGACATCGACGTCGACTGGATCGACCTGCTCTAGACCGCCCGCGGGGCGAGGGGCGCCAGCGCGCGTCCCTCGCCGCTACGAGGGCGGACCCTAGACGACGCGCAGGCGGGGCTTCTTCTGCCCCTGGGCGATGGCCTGCTCGCAGCCCTCGAGGAGCCCGAGGGCGTCGCGGGTGCGCGTGCGGGCCGTCTCGAGGGCGGACTGGGCCTCGTCCATGCGGCCGAGTTGCACCAGCGCCTCGATCCGCGCGCTGTGGAGGAACTCGGTGAGGTCGTCGTCCCTCCCCTCCGCCTTCTCGATGCCGGCGTCGAGCCACTCGAGGGCCTCGTCGGCCTGGTCGATCTCCAGGAGGGTCGCGCCGAGGTCGTAGTAGGCGTCGGCCTTCCCCGGCTTCACCCGGATGGCCTCCCGGGTGTAGACCGCCGAGGCCTTGGCGTCGCCGAGCATCGCCAGGAGGGTGCCGGCCAGGGAGAGGGCCTCGTAGGAGCGCGGGTCGAGGGAGAGGGCGCGGAAGGTCGCCTCGAGGGCCTCGTCCTCATGCCCCCGGGTCATCCGCTCCTGGGCCTCCTCGAGGGCGGCCTCGATCCGGTCCTGGCGGTAGGCCCGAAGGTCGTGGACCTCGGCCAGGGGCCGGAGGTGGGTCTGGGTCTGGGATGCGGGGTGGCTCATCGAGTCGGGCTCTCGCTCTCCTAGCACGGAGGAAGGGGACCTAGCTACACCCGGAAGTGGAGCCGCAGTTGAGGCACTTGTAGCAGGCCCCGTTACGCACCATGATCGAGCCGCAGCCCATGCAGGGGGGGGCGTCGCTCTGGAAGAGCGCCGTGGGGATCTCGGCCGGGGCCCGGCGCGCGGCGCCGCCCTTCCCGTTCCCGTTGGCCTTCTCGCCCCGGGCCTCCTTCACCGGCTCCTTCGGAGAGGGCTCGGAGGAAGCCGCCGGCTCGGTCTCGGCCTTCGGGCGGCGCGCCCCGACGGCGCGGGCATCGTCGGCGGTGTAGAACTTCAGCGCCATCCACCGGAAGATGTAGTCGGTGATGGACTTGGCCAGGGGGATCTCCGGGTGGCCGGTGAAGCCCGAGGGCTCGAAGCGGGTGTGGGTGAACTTGTCCACCAGCACCTTCAGGGGGACGCCGTACTGCAGGGCCATCGAGATGCTCGTGGCGAAGGCGTCCATCAGGCCCGAGATGGTCGAGCCCTCCTTGGACATGGTGACGAAGATCTCGCCCGGCCGGCCGTCCTCGTAGAGCCCGACGGTGAGGTAGCCCTCGTGGCCGCCGACCGAGAACTTGTGGGTGAGGGCCTGCCGCTCGTCGGCGAGGCGCTCCCGGCGGTCGAGCCGCTTGGGGGCGCTCTCCTCGGGCTTCTTCTCCGCCTTCTTCTGCTCGGCGCCGGAGGAGAGGGGCTGGGTGCGCTTGCAGCCGTCACGGTAGATGGCGATGGCCTTCAGGCCGAGGCGCCAGGCCTCGATGTAGGCGTCGGAGATCTCCGCGGCCGTGGTGTCGTGAGGCATGTTCACGGTCTTGGAGATGGCGCCCGAGAGGAAGGGCTGCACCGCGGCCATCATCTTCACGTGGCCCCGCCAGTGGATCGAGCGGCCGCCGCCGGGGGCGGCGAAGGCGCAGTCGAAGACCGGCAGGTGCTCGGGGCGCAAGGAGGGCGCGCCCTCGATGGTGCCCTTCTCGTCGAGGTGATCGCAGATGGCCTGCGTCTCCTCGGGGGTGTAGCCGAGGCGCCCGAGGGCCTCGGGGACGGTGCGGTTCACGTACTCGAGCACGCCGCCGCCCACGAGCTTCTTGTGCTTCTTCAGGGCGATGTCCGGCTCGATGCCCGTGGTGTCGCAGTCCATCATGAAGCCGATGGTGCCGGTGGGGGCCAGCACGGTGGACTGGGCGTTGCGGATGCCGTGGACCGAGCCCTCCTCCACGACCTCGTTCCAGGCGTGGCGGGCGGCGAAGAGGAGATCCTCCGGCAGGGTGTCGCGGCCGTCGATCATCTCGATGTGGGCGCGGTGCAGGCCCATGACCCCCATCATCGAGTCCTGGTTCCTCACGAAGTGCTCGAAGGGGTCCTTCACCTTCGCCAGCTCGACGCTGCGCGCGTAGGCCCGGCCGGTCATCAGGGCGGTGATCGCCGCGGCGTAGGCCCGGCCGGTCTCCGAGTCGTAGGGCAGGCCGCGGGCCATCAGGAGGGCGCCGAGGTTGGCGTAGCCCAGCCCGAGGGGCCGGTACTCCTCGCTGTTCTTGCCGATCGCCTCGGTGGGGTAGGAGGCCTCGCCGACGATGATCTCCATCGCGGTGACCGTCGCCTCGACCGCGGCCTCGAAGGCCGCGACGTCCAGCTCGCCGTCCTCGCGCCGGAACTTCACCAGGTTCAGGGAGGCGAGGTTGCAGGCGCTGTCGTCGAGGAACATGTACTCGGCGCAGGGGTTCGAGCCGTTGATCTCGCCGGAGTCCTTGCAGGTGTGCCAGCGGTTGATCGTGCTGTGGAACTGCATCCCCGGATCGCCGCAGATCCAGGCGGCGTCGGAGATCTTCTCCATCAGGCCCCGGGCGCTGTGCACCTCGAGGGGCGAGTCGTCGGTGACCGCGTGGGTCGTCCACTCCCCGTCGCCGAGCACGGCCTGCATGAAGTCGTCGTCGGCCCGGACGGAGTGGTTCGCGTTCTGGAAGAAGACCGAGTTGTAGGCCTCGCCGTTGAAGGAGCCGTCGTAGCCGGCGTCGATCAGGGCCCAGGCCTTCTTCTCCTCGCGCGCCTTCGACTCGACGAACTCGACGATGTCGGGGTGGTCGGCGTTGAGGATGACCATCTTGGCGGCCCGGCGGGTCTTGCCGCCGGACTTGATGACGCCGGCGAAGGCGTCGTAGCCGCGCATGAAGGAGACGGGGCCCGAGGCCTCGCCGCCACCGGCGAGCAGCTCCTTGGAGGAGCGGATGGTCGAGAGGTTGGTCCCGGTGCCGGAGCCGTACTTGAAGAGCATCCCCTCGGTGCGCGCGAGGGTGAGGATGCTCGTCATCGAGTCCTCGACCGAGTTGATGAAGCAGGCCGAGCACTGGGGCTCGTCCTCGACGCCGACGTTGAACCAGACCGGCGAGTTGAAGGCCATCTTCTGCTCGAGGATCAGGTGGACCAGCTCGTCCCGGAAGATCGCCGCGTCCTTCTCCGTGCGGAAGTAGCCACCCTTCTTGCCCCAGGCGGTGATCGTGTCGACCACCCGGGTGGTGAGCTGCCGCACCGAGCTCTCGCGATCGGGGCTGCCCTCGGTGCCCCGGAAGTACTTGGACGCCACGACGTTGGTGGCCATCACCGACCAGTGGCGGGGGACCTCGACGTCCTTCTGCTCGAAGACCGTGCCGCCCTTGCCGTCGAGGATCACCGCGTCCCGGCGGGTCCAGTCGACCTCCTCGAAGGGATCGACCCCCTCGGTGGTGAAGACCCGCTCGAAGGTGAGCCCCTTCTTGGCGAGGACCTTGGCCTTCCCGCCCTTCTTGGCGGCCTCCTGACCCTCGGCCTGCTGGTTCTCGGACACGACGACCTCTTCCTGCGTGGCGCGCACCGTCATGGATTCGCTTCCCATCCGCTCGCCTGGAGCTCGTCACCGGATCGGCGTGACCGCCCGCGGGGTCGCGCTCCAGCCTCGCCCCGCGAATATTGATGTTCCGACCGCCGGCAGACCCTCGATTTCCCGTCCTCGAGAGGTCTCTCCAGGGCCTTTCCTGGAGTGCCCGCGGCCACGCCCCGGCTCGAACGTAGCGGCAGGATGTAGCGATTCGGAGCCTCGCCCGTCAAGGCAAAACTGCACCAAATATCGTGGCTTAGCCCACCCCCACCCCCAGGTATTGTGGGTCGTCCTGTGGACGAGCGGAGGGGCGCCGCGGGCAAGCTCCCGGAAAGTCGGGGCTCTCCCGGCCCACAGGGGGCCATCCACAGCTGTGGATAAGTTGCGGGACAGTCGACCACGTGCACCTCATGGTCAGGTCATGACCACACATTGCATGGTGTGCGGGGTCACCTCCGGGGTCAACTTTTCTCCCTCCCCCGAACGGCTCCCCTCGGAGGCGAAAGTAGAGGTAAAGTGCGCGTTTCCACGAGGTGAGCCCGATGCGCGACACGACCCCCGTCACTCGATTCCGCCCGATCGGTCAGACCATTTCGAGCCTGCTCGCAGCGATCGCCCTCGCCGCCGGAGTGATCGGATCGGGCACCACCGGCTGCGCTCGCGCGCGTCCCGTCCCGGAGGCCGAGGCGCCCCCCGCCCCTCCGCCGGCGCCGGCGCCGGCCGCGGAGCCCGCCGCGGACACCTCGACCTTGAACGGCCGCTTGCAGAAGCTCGGCCAGGAGCTCCAGACCCTCCCCGAGACGACCTCCCGGCGCTTCGCTCCGGAGCTCGAGCGCATCGAGAAGATGCGCGACGACCTGGCCGCCCGCCTGAAGCGGGAGGGCGAGGTGGTCGGCGAGAAGATCGAGGGGGCGGTGCAGACCCTCGAGGACGACCTGCGGGTGCTGCGCTCCCGGATGAGCGCGCCGCCGGCCCCCTCGGACGACGAGGGCGAGGGCGACGCCGAGACGACGAGCGGCGGGGGCGAGTAGCCCCCTCCTGCAGCGAGCGCCGATCGAGGCTACATTCTCACCGAAGGATCCGGACGCGCGAATGACCGACGACGGCAGCAACAAGAAGAAGTTCCCCGACGAGATCATCGAGCACCTGCAGAGGAAGATCCTGAGCGGGACGATCCCGGTGGGCGAGCGCCTGCCGCCCGAGCGGGAGCTGGCCGCCGAGCTGGGGACCAACCGCAACACCCTGCGCGAGGCGCTGCGCGCCCTCGAGGCCCAGGGGCTGGTCAAGGCCCGCCAGGGCGACGGGGTGCGGGTGCTCGACTTCCGCAAGACCGGGGAGCTCAACCTCATCGCCCCCTTCTTCCTCGCCGCCGAGGGCGAGGACCGGGCGCGGCTCCTGGCGGACATGCTGCGCATCCGCCGGCTCGTCGCCCGCGAGGCGGTCGTGCTGGCCGCCCGGCGCGCCACCCCGGGCGAGGTCGTCCGGATCGAGAAGCTGCTCGCGGAGATGCTCGAGGCCGCCGAGCGCGAGGACCGGGTGCAGGTGCCCCGCCTCGAGCTGGCCCTCTACCGGGCGATCACCGAGGCCAGCCACAGCGTGGGGGGCCTCTGGCTCTTCAACAGCCTGGAGAAGGTCACCCTGAGCCTCCTCGACGCCTACCCGGGGCTGTGGATCACCCCGCCCTCCTTCGCCGACGGCTGGCGCGCGGTGGTGCAGGCCATCGCCGACGAGGACCCCGACACCGCCGGCGAGTGGGTCTCCAAGAAGCTCGAGCAGACCGACCGGATGATCCTCAAGCTCATGGGGCTGGAGGATTGAGGTAAGATCCCGCCCGTGCCGGGCTCGGAATCAGCGCGACCCGGGCGCTTCGGGCCCTACCGGCTGCTGGAGCGCCTCGGCGAGGGGGGAATGGCGGAGGTCTGGCTCGCCAGCCAGGAGATGGAGGGCGTGCTTCGCCTCCTGGCCGTGAAGCGGATGCACCCCGAGCTGCAGGCCGACGAGGGCTTCGTGCAGATGTTCCTCGACGAGCTGCGCATCGCCCTGGAGCTGCACCACCCGAACATCGGCCACATCTTCGACGTGGGAGAGATCGAGGGCCGCTACTTCCTGGCGATGGAGCACATCGAGGGCCGGGACCTGGCCACCGTGCTCCAGCGGCTGGAGTCCGCGGACGAGTTCCTGCCCCTGGAGATCTGGTGCGAGATCGGCCGCAAGGTCGCCGCCGCCCTCGACCACGCCCACACCCGCCTCTCCGGCGACGGACGGCCGCGGGGCATCGTCCACCGCGACGTCTCGCCCGACAACGTCATCCTCACCTTCGACGGCCAGGTGAAGCTGGTGGACTTCGGCATCGCCGTGGCCGAGGGGCGCGTGGCCCGCACCCAGGCCGGCACCCTCAAGGGCAAGCCCCCCTACATGGCCCCGGAGCAGATCCTGAGCGAGCAGGTGGACGCCCGGGCCGACCTCTTCTCCCTGGGCACCCTCCTCTACCGGGCCGGGACCGGCCGGCACCCCTTCGCCGGCTCGAGCCCCGAGCGGGTCTTCCACAAGGTGGTCGAGCACACGCCCCGCAGCATGCACCGGGTGGAGGGCGACTTCCCCGAGGAGCTCTCGATCCTGGTCTCGCGCCTGATGGAGAAGGATCCCGCGGATCGGCCCCAGAGCGCCGAGACCTTCCTCGGCGAGCTCGAGGCGCTCGCCGCCCGGCTGGAGCTGATGATCTCCCCGAAGGGCATGGCCCGCTGGCTGCTCGAGCTCTTCCCCGAGGCCGCCGACGCCCGGGCGGCCCTCTCCGAGGATCCCTTCGACGAGGAGGCCCTCCTCACCACCTCCTACCACGTGACCGTGGGCAGCCCGGCGGTGGAGCAGGCCCACGACCCCGAGCCGGACGAGCCGGAGGAGCTGCCCGAGCCGGCGACCGTCACGGCCCAGGCCCTCCGGCCGGAGCCGGAGCCGAGCGCCGCCGCCACCGAGGACCACGAGTTCGAGCCGGCCACCGCGCTGGCCACCGTGCCCGAGCTCGCGGCGGCCGAGGAGGACGAGGCTCCGGACGACGAGCCGCCGGAGATGGCGACCGTGATCGGGGCCCGCGTGCCCACTCCGGAGGACGGCGGCGCCGAGGCGCTCGAGCGCGCCGCCACCCGCTTCGAGCGCATCCCCGAGCACCGGGCCCGGGGCGAGCGGCCCCTCCCCGCGCCCTCCGGCCGCCCCGCCCGGGACGCGCGGCGGGAGCTGCCCCCGGAGCCGGATCCCGGTCCGATCCTCCCGCTGCCGCCGATCCCCTCGCGGCGCGCCCAGCCCTGGAGCCTCGAGGATCACTGGAACCACCTGCCCGCCGCCTACCGCTCCCCGGCGGTGCTCGGCGCGGCCGCCCTCCTCGCCGCGGCCCTGCTCTTCCTGGCAGCCGTGGGATTGCGGACCCTTCTGGGGTAGACCATCGGTAGAAGAGGCAGCCCTTGATCGACACCCGCTTTCCCATGGCCTTCGGCAACTACACCCTCCTGGAATCCCTGGGGCGGGGTGGGATGGCCGAGGTCTTCCTCGCCGACTACGAGGCGATGCCCGGCACCCGGCGGCTGGTGGCCCTCAAGCAGGTGCTGCCGGCCCTGGCCACCGACCCGACCTTCGTGGGCATGTTCCTCGACGAGGCGCGGGTGCTGGCCAACCTCTACCACGCCAACCTCGATCACGTGCTGGACGTGGGCGAGGTCGGCGGCGTCCCCTACCTGGCGCTGGACTACAACCCCGGCCGCGATCTGCTGCAGGTGCTCCACCAGCAGGAGGCGCAGGCCGCCCTGCCCCCGGCGCTGGCCGTCCACATCGTCACCAAGGTGCTGGCCGGCCTCTCCCACGCCCACAACCGCACCGGCCCCGACGGCCGCAACCTGGGCATCGTCCACCGGGACGTCTCCCCCGAGAACATCATCCTGGGCTTCGACGGCACGGTGAAGCTGGTGGACTTCGGCATCGCCCGCGGGGAGATGCGGGCCATCGTCACCGAGCCGGGCTTCATCAAGGGCAAGCCCTCCTACATGGCCCCCGAGCAGGTCCTCGGTCAGGCCATCGATCCGCGCGCCGACATCTTCGCGGTGGGCGTGCTCCTCTACCGCCTGGTGGTGGGGCGCCACCCCTTCCGCGTCTCGGGGAACGACGAGGAGACCTTCCGGCGCATCGTGCAGGAGTCCCCGGCGCCGCCGCACCTGGTCCGGCGCGGCATCGACGACGACCTCTCGGTGATCATCCTGCGGGCCATGTCGAAGCGCCCCGATCTGCGCCCGGCCACCGCCGACGCCTTCCTCGGTGAGCTCGAGGGGGTGATGGCCGACCACCGCTGGGTGGGGGGCGAGCGGCAGCTGCGCGAGCGGATGGGCGAGCTCTTCCCCCACGCCGCCGACGCGGCCCGGCGCCTGCAGAGCGAGCCCGAGGATCTGGCCGCGGCCCGCGAGGCCTCGCACTACATCGCCGCCTCGGAGTTCGACTCCATCGACACCCCGACGGGACTGAAGGTCCCCGAGCTACCGCCGGAGCCGAAGCGCGCCCCCTCCCGCTCGCGGCGTTCGAAGAAGAGCGGCCAGAAGCCGCGGCGCTCGAGCACCTCCGACGACACGCGCCTGGGCACGCCCTTCCCCGACGACGAGGACGAGGTCGAGGAGCACACCCCCACCGAGACCCACACCGTCGAGATCTCCGACGTGGACACGCTCCCCGGCGAGGTCCTCGACGGCCCCGGCTCGCTGCCGCCCCCGGTGCCCGCCGACGCCCTGAGCCACTCGGCCCGGCGGCGGCGCCCGCCGAGGCCCCTGCCGGACGCGGCCGACGCCCGGCTGCGCCTCGAGGCCGAGGAGGAAGAGGACGGCTCCGAGATCTACTCGGACGTGGCCACCCACACCTCCCTTCGCCCGCCGGGAGACGACTCGGCCTCCGGCGAGACCGCGCACACCCTCGCCGAGGAGATCGACGACGAGCCCACCGGCGTCGATCCCCACGCCCTCTCCTTCGCGGGTGAGGGCGGGGTGGCGCCGCTGCCCTCTCCCGCCTCGGATCCCTACCGGCCGCCGCCGCGCAGCGAGCCGACGGATAGCTACGCGAACCTGCCGATCGTCTGGCTGCTCGGGGGCTTCGCCCTCACCGCCATCCTCCTGGGCATCGCTTTCTGCTGACCCGGGGGGAGGTCTCCCGGCTAGCGCAGCTCGACGCGGGCGGTGTCGAGGTAGTAGCCGCCGGTGGGGCCCACCAGGATGATCCGGGGCGCGCTGGGGTCGGGCTCGACCAGCAGGCGCAGCCGCCGGATGCCGACGTAGAGGGAGTTGAGGCGGCTCTGGTTGAAGGGTAGCTGCCAGGCCGCGGTGTAGAGGTTCTCGGGCTCGACGGCCTCCCCGCCGGCCTCCATCAGCTCGGTGAGCACCCGCCAGAGTACGCGGCGGCGCGCGAAGGAGACGGTGCGGCCGCCCGCGAGCTTCACCTCGCGGCTGGCGACCCGCAGCTCCAGCTCGGCGGTGCCCGCGTGCTCGGGGGCCCAGGGCACGCTCGCCGGCGCCGAGGCGGCCACCATCCCCTGCAGGGCCTCGACGATGGGCTGGAGGGAGGCGTCCACCTCCCGGCCCAGGAGCCCGTCGCAGAGGGCGCGCGCCAGGGCGTCGGGCCCCTTCTCGACCTTCCGCAGATCGGCCGTGGCCGGCTCCTCTCCCCGGCGCAGCGCCCGCGCGACGCGCAGGGCCGCCACCCGGGCGCAGCGCGCCGGGCTGCGCGCCCCGTCCGCCAGGCGGCGGGCGCGGCCGAGGACCGTCCCGAGGCCGCGGTCCCGGCCGAGGGTGAGGTGGGCGACCGCGAGCAGTTCGAGGGCGAAGAGCCCCATCCGGAGCTGGCCGAGCTGCATCCCGGCCCGGTGGGCCCGCAGCGCCCGACGGGCGGCCTCGGCCGGGCGGCCCCGGATCAGCTCGACGACGCCCTCGAGGAGGAGCATGGCCGCGGTGGAGGCCGCCTCGGCCGCGAAGTGATCGCGCAGGAGGGCGACGCTCTCGGCGGCCTCGCGCAGCCGCCCCTGGAGGAGGCGCACGGCGATCGACTCGGCGTGGAGGAGAGGCAGAGCCGAGAGATCCTCCCGGGGCAGCCGGCTCTCGAGCTCCTCGAGGAGCTCCCCCGCCTCGGCGAGCTCGGCCCGCGCGCGGTGGAGCATGAGCACCGAGAGGGGATCGCCCTCGAACTCGCCGAGGTCGATCCGGGGCGAGAGACCCTCGCGCTGCAGGACCCCGAGCGCAGCGGCGCGGCGCCGGATCCACTCCCGGCTCCGCCCGGGGTGGGGCACGGCGGTGGCGAGCAGGTGCGCCGCCCCGGCGTAGTCCGCCGCGGCGAGCGAGGCCTCGACCTCGAGCTGGTCCTTGGTCCAGGGCATCGAGGAGAGCCCGGCCGCGGCGCTGGCGAGGATGCGCTGGGCCTCCCGCACGTGCCCTCGCCGCAGGGCGATCTCGGCCCGGGTCAGGGCGAGGTTGCCCCGGCGCTGGGTGGGGTGCCCCCGCGCGAGGATGGCGTCGGCGGCCTCGAGCCAGTCGGCCGCCTCGCTCGGCCGGCCCTGCCGGCCCGAGAGCTCGGCCAGGGTGCCCAGCACGATCAGCTGATCGTCGTCGAGGTTGTGGCGCCGGGCGAGCTTCAGCGCCGGCTTGAGGTGGCGCAGCGCCGAGTCGATCTCACCCTCCAGGGCCTCGATCCGCGCCTGCACGTGGAGCGCGCGCACCTCGAGGGCCGGCGCGGAGCACTCCCGGGCCAGGCTCGCGGCGCGGCGGGCCAGGGGCTCGGCGGCCTGCAGCTCGTCCCCGGTGATCCGGGCCCACACCTCCCAGAGCAGGGCATAGGCCTCGCCGTAGGCGTCGCCCTCCTTCGCCGCCCGGGCCGCGCTCTGCCGCAGGGCGAGGGCCGCCTCCTCGAGCTTGCGCTCCTCGAGGAGGAGGAAGCCGAGGAAGGTCTCCGCCTCACGGTGCTCGGGCGGCGCGAAGGCGCCCTCCTTCTGCAGCGCCGTGATCTCGCCCCGGGTCCGCCGGATGTCGTGGTGGCGCCCGAAGGCGAGGGCGACGCTGGCGAGGCCGGCGCAGGCGCCGAGGGCGCCGTCGGCCTCGAGGGCCAGGCGCTCGATGGCGCGCTGGAAGACGATGGAGGCGACCTTGCCGCGGCTGGCGCGCTGGGCCTCCCGGGCGGCCTCGAGGGCCTCCTCGGGCGCACCGAGACCGTGGAAGAGGTGCGCCTCGGCCAGCCGGACCAGGCTGCGGTCGAGGACCCGGCGGCGGCGCAGCTCCGCGAGGGCCGTGCGGCGGCGGGCCTCGGTGGGCTCAGGCCAGTGCGCCACCAGCAGCAGGGGGCTGGCGACCAGCGCGCCGTCCACCCGCTCGGCGAGCCCGGCCTCGACGAGCTGTCCGGTCCCGCTGGTGAAGCCGCGCAGAGGCAGCCCGTCGGGGAGCCAGCCTCCGGCCGCCGCGAGCAGGGCGGCCTCCCGGTGAGCGGCGCTCCCCAGCGGCTCCAGGTAGGCGCCCTGCACCTCTCCGGCGAGCACCTTGTCGAGGACCTCGATCTTCTGGTCGCGGCGCGCGCGCCCCAGCCAGCGCCCGGCCCGGCGCAGGAGGGCCGGGTGCCCGGCGCAGCGCAGCAGGACCGCGCTGGCCTGCGCGGTCCGCAGCCCCCTCCGGCCCTCGAGGAGGCCCCAGCTCGCCTCCTCCCCGAGGGTGGTGAGGCGGTAGGGCTTCACCCGGCGCGGCGCCTGGGTGACCGAGTAGAGGGCGATGAGCGCCCGGCCGTCGGCCTCCACCACCCGGCGCAGCAGCGCGCCGAGCGCCCGGCGGCCCAGGTTCTGGGCGTCGTCGAGGACCACGAGGTCGCCCACCTCGACCTCCTCGGGAGGCCGGCCCCGGAAGCAGGGGACACCGTAGAGATCGGCGATGGTCTCCAGGAGGATCGTCCGGCCCATGCCCCGGCCGGCCACCACCCCGACGACCCGGTGCTCGTCCAGGAGGGTCAGGATCGCCCGGAGATCCTCCTCACGCCCCGGCGGGGGCGCTCCCCCCTGGGCACCGATCCGTGACACCCTTCCCGTGCCTCCTTCGCTCGAAGTTCCTCTGCAAGGCGGCGTCGAGACCCCTCCCGCGCTGCCTTACATCTTCGAGGACTATCGCACGAGGCGCGGCCTCCGAGCGAGCGGTGGAACCAAAAGGGACGCCGGAGCCCCCCCCGAGGCTCCGGCGTCCAGGGCCCCCAGCCCGGTAGTCGTCGTCCCGCCTCAGGCCGCCAGGGAGCAGAAGGCCTCGTAGTCGATCAGCTCGGTGATCGTCGCCTTCTCCCCGCAGACCGGGCAGTCGGGATCCTTGCGCAGCTTCAGGGTGCGGAAGGTGTTCGAGAGGGTGTCCACCGCCCAGAGCTTGCCCACCAGCCCCTCGCCGATGCCGAGGATCAGCTTGATGGCCTCCAGGCACTCCATGCTGCCGACCAGCCCCGGCAGCACCCCGAGGACCCCGGCCTCGGCGCAGGAGGGCGCCAGCCCCGGAGGCGGCGGCTCGGGATAGAGGCAGCGGTAGCAGGGACCGTGATCGGGGTGGAAGACGGTGCACTGCCCCTCGAAGCGGAAGATCGACCCGTGCACCACCGGCTTCTTCAGGAAGACGGCGGCGTCGTTGACGAGGTAGCGGGTCGGGAAGTTGTCGCAGCCATCCAGGATCAGGTCGTAGCCCGCGAAGAGCTCCATCACGTTCTGCGAGGTCAGGCGCGTCCGGTGCATCTCGACCCGGACGTCCGGGTTGAGGGCCTCGAGGGTCGCCTTCGCCGACTCGACCTTGGGCTGACCGACCCGCTCGGTGTTGTGGAGCACCTGCCGCTGGAGGTTCGACTCGTCCACCACGTCGTCGTCGACGATGCCGATGGTGCCGACCCCGGCCGCGGCCAGGTAGAGGGCCGCCGGGGAGCCGAGCCCCCCCGCGCCGATGCAGAGCACCCGCGCCTCGAGCAGCTTCTTCTGCCCGGCCTCGTCGACCTCGGGCATGGAGAGGTGGCGGGCGTAGCGCATCCGCTGCTCGGGGGTGAGCTGCCACTCGCGGTGGAGGGGAAGGCCCGCCCTCTTCCAGGCGCCGATGCCGCCGGCGAGCGAGACCACGTCGGTGTAGCCCAGGTCCTGGAGGCTCTTGGCGGCCAGGGCCGAGCGCGCCCCCACGGCGCAGTAGATCACCACCGGGGCGCCGCGGTCGGGCGAGAGGGACTCGATCTTCATCTCCAGCAGGCCCCGCGGCACGGTGCGGGCCCCCTCGATGATCCCTTGCGCAAACTCGTCGGCCTCGCGACAGTCCAGGAGCAGGGGCGGGTTCGCGGCCGAGAGCCGCCGCTGCAGGCTCTCCACGTCGATCTCGCGGATGCTCTTCTTTACTGATTCGATAAACTCACTGGCCGAATAGGACATCGCTATCACTCCGCTCTTTCGGGGTATTGGCCCGATATGGGGAGTATGGGCTCCTCAAACCCGGTGGTCAAGCGTTTCATAGTTTAGTGATTGACTGTAGTACATCGAGGAGGCTCCAGCTCCTCCTCCCCTTCCGGGACGCGGCGGCCCACCTGCCGACCCTGGTGGCCGACCTCTGCGCCCAGACCCACCGCGCCTTCCAGCTGGTGGCGGTGGACGACGGCTCCCGGGACGGGGGCGGCCCGCTGCTCTCGGCCCTCGCGGCCGAGGCCGGGCTCGACCTGCTCCTCCTCTCCCCCGGAGCGCTCGGCCTGCCGGGCGCCCTCCAGCGGGGCCTCGAGGCCTGCAGTGCCCCGCTCGTCGCCCGGGTGGACGCCGACGACCGCATCCTGCCCGAGCGCCTCGAGCGCCAGCTCCGCTTCTTCGAGGGCGCGCCGCGCTCGCTGACCGTGCTGGGCTGCGGCGTCGAGAGCTTCAGCGAGGAGGCCCCGATCGGCGAGGGCTTCGCCCGCTACGACGCCTGGCTCAACGGCCTGCTCGAGCACGAGGCCATCGCCCGGGAGGCCTTCGTCGAGAGCCCGCTGGCGCACCCCACGGTGATGTTCCGACGGGAGGCGATCCTCGCGGTGGGCGGCTACCGCGAGCGGGGCTGGCCCGAGGACCACGACCTCTGGCTGCGCTGCCTGCGCGCCGGGCAGCGGCTGGCGAAGCTGCCCGAGGTGCTCGTGCGCTGGCGGGATCACCCGGGCCGCGCCACCCGCGCCCACCCCCGCTACCGGCCCGAGGCCTTCCGGGCCTGCAAGGTGCACCACCTCCTGCGCGGCCCCCTGGCCGGGCGCTCCGAGGTCCTCGTGTGGGGCGCCGGCCGCTTCGGCAAGGCCCTCTCCCGCGACCTCGAGGCCGGGGGCGTGCGCACCCGCCTCTTCGTCGACGTCGATCCGCGCAAGCTCAAGCCCGACGCCTCGCCGCCGATCCTCTCCTTCGAAGCGCTGCCCCCGCCCGGCGAGGCCTTCCTGCTCGCCGCGGTGGGCAGCCGCGGCGCCCGGGAGAAGATCCGCGCCCACCTCGCCGCTGCCGGCTGGCGCGAGGGCCCCGACTACCTGGCGGTGGCCTGAAGGCTTCTCAGGCACGCGGCCCCGGGCTAACACGCGGGGCCATGAAGACCCCATCGCTCCTCCTCGCGCTCGCTCTTTTCCTGACCGCCTGCAGCGGTGCTCCCGAGAAGCCGGAGGCGCCGATCGAGGCGCCGGCCGAGGCCGCCCCGGCCGCCGAGCCGGAGGCCCCGCCCGCCCCGGCCTACCCCGAGACCCGCAAGGCGCCGGTGAGCGACACCTACCACGGCGTCACCGTCACCGAGGACTACCGCTGGCTGGAGGACGCCTCCCAGCCGGAGGTGATGACGTGGGTCGAGGCGCAGAACGCCTTCACCCGCGAGAAGCTCGACGCCCTGCCCGGCGTGCCCGTGCTGCGAGAGCGGATCGGCGCCCTGATGCGCGGCAAGCGCACCCAGTACGGCGGCCTCGCCTTCGCCGGTGGGCACCTCTTCTCCTTCAAGGTCGAGCCGCCGAAGCAGCAGGCCTTCATCGTGGTCACCGACGACTGGAACGACTCCAGCGCCGAGCGGGTGGTGGTGGACCCCAACGTCCTCGATCCGAGCGGCGGCACCTCCATCGACTGGTTCTTCCCCTCCCACGACGGCAAGCTCCTCGCGGTCTCCCTGGCGAAGGGCGGCACCGAGAAGGGCGACCTCCACGTCTTCGAGACCGCGACCGGCAAGCAGGTCCACGAGGTGATC
This sequence comes from Deltaproteobacteria bacterium, assembly GCA_029210625.1. NCBI lineage: Bacteria > Pseudomonadati > Myxococcota > Myxococcia > Deltaproteobacteria bacterium. The sequence goes on from JARGFU010000008.1 coordinate 34,356, forward strand.
CCCGGCGTGAACGGCGGCACCGCCGGCGGCAGCGTCGCCTGGGCGCCCGACGATCGCGGCTTCTACTACACGCGCTATCCGCGCGGCGACGAGCGCCCGGAGGACGAGAAGGCCTTCTGGGTGCAGGTCTACTTCCACCGCCTCGGCACGCCGACCGAGAAGGATCGCTACGAGCTCGGCAAGGACTTCCCCAAGATCGCCGAGATCGATCTGCGGGTGGATCGCCGCTCGGGCCGAGTGCTCTGCACGGTGCAGAACGGTGACGGCGGCGAGTTCTCCCTCCACCTCCGGGAGAAGAAGGGCAAGTGGCGGACCTTCAGCACCTTCGGCGACGGACTGGTGCAGGCCGTCTTCGGCCTGAAGGACGACCTCTACCTGGTCTCCCTGAAGGGCTCGCCTCGCGGACGCCTCCTTCGGATGCCGATCAAGAGCCTGGATCCGGCGAAGGCCGTGGAGCTCCTCCCCGAGGGCGAGGACACCCTGGTGCCCAGCTTCTGGGGCACCCCCTCGATCGTCCTGACCAAGAGCCGCCTCTACGCCACCTACCAGCTCGGCGGCCCCTCCCAGATCCGGGTCTTCGATCACCGGGGCAAGGCCCTGCCCACGCCGGAGCAGCTGCCGGTCGCCTCGGTGGGCGACCTGACCCCGGTGAACGCGGCGAAGGGCGACGACCTCTTCTTCTCCGCTCGCTCCTTCCTCGAGCCCACCACCGTCTTCCACCTCGACGGCAAGAGCGGGAAGACGGCGGCCACCGCGCTGCGGGCAGTCAACCCCGCCAGCTACGAGGGCGTCGAGGTGATCCGGGAGCTCGCCACCTCGAAGGACGGCACGAAGGTGCCGGTGAACATCCTCGCCCCGAAGGGCATCGAGCTCGACGGCTCGCATCCGCTGATCCTCTATGGCTACGGCGGCTACGGGGTGAACATGGAGCCCTACTCCAGCACCACCAACAGCGTCTTCCTCGAGAACGGCATCCTCTACGCCGTCGCCAACATCCGCGGCGGCGGCGAGTTCGGCGAGGCCTGGCACCGGCAGGGCAACCTCGAGAACAAGCAGAACGTCTTCGACGACTTCGAGGCGGTGGCCCGGCACCTCGTCACCCGCGGCTACACCTCCTCCGAGCGCCTGGGCATCCGCGGCGGCAGCAACGGCGGCCTGCTGATGGGCGCGACGATCACCCAGCACCCGGAGCTCGCCCGGGTGTGCGTCTCCCACGTCGGCATCTACGACATGCTGCGGGTCGAGCTGCACCCCAACGGCGCCTTCAACGTCACCGAGTTCGGCACGGTGAAGGACGAGGGTCAGTTCCGGGCCCTCCACGCCTACTCGCCCTACCACCGGGTGGTGGACGGCACGGCCTACCCGGCCACCCTGCTGCTCACCGGGATGAACGATCCCCGGGTCGACGCCCTGAACTCCCGCAAGATGGCGGCGCGCCTGCAGGCCGCCACCGCGGGCGACGCGCCGATCCTGCTGCGCACCAGCCTCGACACCGGGCACGGCATGGGCACCCCCCTCGACGAGCAGATCGCCCAGTACGTCGACGAGTTCGCCTTCTTCTTCGCCCACCTCGGCGTCGAGCCGAAGACTCCCTAGTCCCCCGGCTCCTCGGCCTCAGCCTCAGCCTCAGCCTCAGCCTCAGCCTCAGCCTCAGCGTCAGCCTCAGCCTCCGGCGCAGGCTCGGCCACGGCCTCCTCCTCAGGCTCGGCCTGCGGCTCGACCTCCGGCGCGGGTGGGACCACGACGGCCTCCTGCGCCTCGTGCTCCACCGACACCACGGCGGCGCCCGGCTCCGGAGCCGGGGTCACGACCTGCTGCTGGAAGACGTTCTGCACGAAGAAGAGGGCCACGAAGGAGAGCAGGCCGGCGAAGAACGGGGTGGTGATCCAGCCGGAGGCGATCCGGCCGAGCACCTTCAAGTCGAGGTTCCGGATCCCCTTGGTGAAGCCGATGCCGATCACCGCGCCGATCACCGCCTGGGAGCTGGAGACCGGGACCAGGGGGATGGTCGGCAGGCCGTGGCCGGCGAGGAAGGCCTCGAGCTCGCGGGAGGCGAAGAGGAAGAGCACCAGGGACTGGGAGACCACCACCACCAGGGCCGCGACCGGCGAGAGCTTGAGCAGGTCGCTGCCCACCGTCGACATGACCTGCCGCGAGTAGGTCACCACGCCGAAGCCGATGGCGATCGCCCCCAGCGCGAAGAGCGACTGGGTCCCGGTGAAGGTGAAGTCCCCGAAGCTCAGGTCGTCGATGGGCCTCGCCGGGACGAAGACGCCCATCACGTTGGCGATGTTGTTCGCCCCCAGGCTGTAGGCGCCGAAGGCCCCCGCCACGACCAGGCTCCAGCGGACGAGGGCGTCTTCCTTGAGGAGGTGCACGTGCACCCGGCGCAGCACCCGCAGGCTCACCCCGTAGATCAGGTAGGAGAAGACCGCCGCCAGGACCGGGCAGATGATCCAGGTCGAGACGATCTTCGAGAAGGTGCTCCACTCGGTGGACGAGCCGGTGAAGAGGTTCCACCCGACGATGGCGCCGACGATCGCCTGGGAGGTCGAGACCGGCAGCCTCGCGCGGGTCATCCAGGCGACGGTGGCGCCGGCCGCCAGCGCGACGGTGAAGGAGCCCGCCAGGGCGTTGACCGCGCCGAGCTTGCCCAGGGTGTGGCTCGCGCCCGCGCCGCTGATCACCGCCCCGAGGGTGACGAAGACGCAGGTCACGATGGCAGCGGTGCGGAAGCGCACCATCCGCGTCCCCACGGCGGTGCCGAAGATGTTGGCGGCGTCGTTGGCTCCCAGGGACCACCCCAGGAAGAGCCCGCTCGAGAGGAAGAACCAGATCATGCGCTAGGGGGCCCCCTCAGTCGTATCGCTTGATCACGGCGATCGAGAGTCGATCGGTGACGTCCTCGGCCCGGTCGGAGACCGAGAGCATCTGCTCGACGAAGAAGCGGATGTGGAGCTTCCTCGCCAGCTCGATGTCGGAGTCGAAGAGGGTCTTCACGATGGCCTTGCCCGTGTCGTCCGCCTCCTGCTCGTAGAAGAGGACCTTGGTGATGTGGTCCCGGACCGCGGCCGGGTCGCGGAAGTAGGCCCGCAGGGCGCCGACCAGCGCCTCCATCGCGTTGGCCGAGGAGGCCGCCAGGGCGATCAGCTTCTCGTGCAGCTCGACGGGGATCTCCGGGTGCTCGGCGGCGAAGCGGTCGAGGAGCTCCTCGGCCCGGTTGAGCACCCCATCGGTGGCCTCGAGGAGGCCGAGCACGTCGCCCCGGGACTCGGGGATCAGGGTCTCGGTGTAGAGGCTCGCCTCGATGTCGCGGCGCAGGGTGTCCGCCTCGCCCTCGACCTTGTCGAGCTGCTCGATGCTGTGCCGGCACTCCTCGAAGCGATGCTGGAGGTAGTGCTCGACGCCCTGCCGGAAGAGCAGCCCGCCGGTGAGCACACGATCGAGGAAGTTGTCGAACTGCGCCTCGAGCTGTCGGGTCCTGCGGAAGACGATGGCCATGTGCTTAGCCTTTCTTCGACTCGTCCTCGAGGAAGCGGGTGAGGCTCTTGCTCACGTCCTCGAGGTTCTTCTGCACCGCCTTGACGATGAACTCCTCGGCCAGGCGGCCGACCTTGCCGGCGAGGAGCCTGGGCACGCCGCGGATCTTCTTCGCGTCGAGGGTCATCTCCCCGCGGATCTCGAGGCGGGTGCCGCCCTCGACCTCGGTGTAGAAGTTGGTGCCCTCGCTGGAGACGGCCTCCCGGAAGGTGTGCGGCTCGACCCGCCAGTGGCACTCCCACTTGTCCCCGTACCAGTCGGCGTGGTCGGTCCAGGAGAGGGCCGACTCCGAGAGGACGGCCTGCACCGCCTTGGGGAGGTCCCCGCCCCCCTTCCAGATGTTGACCAGGTGGACGTGGTCGCCCTCCTCCTTCCGGCTCTCGACCTCGATGGTCTTCACGTTGGGGAGGTAGGGGAGCATCTCCGGGAGCCGGTCACGGTAGGTCCGGTAGACCAGGTCTCGGGGAAAGGGGATGACGGCGTCGCATCGGATTTCCATGGAGCGGCACCCTATCATCGACCGCGTCGGCAGGCTCTCCCCGCCGCGGCCGGACCGAGGGTTGCCCCCCGGATACCGGAACCCTCATCCCCCGTGATATGCGACCGGTGCCCCGGCTCCCCGTCGGTGCGCGCCGCGACCTCCCGAGCAGGCTCGACATCATGAGACACCCCGCCCTCCTCGCTCTCCTCCTCGCCCTCCCCACCCCCGCGCTCGCCTCTGGAGGCGGTGAGGGCTCGCTGACCCACCGGATGATGGAGCTGGCGTTCCAGATCGGCGTCATCCTCTTCGCGGCACGCCTCGGCGGCTGGCTGATGAAGAAGATCGACATGCCCTCGGTGCTCGGCGAGCTGATGATGGGCATCGTCATCGGCCCCTACCTCCTGGGCGGCCTCCACCTTCCCGGCTTCGCGGGCGGCCTCTTCCCCCTGCCCCCTTCCGGCTTCCCGGTCTCCCCCGAGCTCTACGGCATCGCCACCCTCGCCTCGATCATCCTGCTCTTCCACGCCGGCCTCGAGACCGACCTGCCCCTCTTCCTGCGCTTCTCGGCCAAGGGCGCGGTCATCGGGGTGGGCGGCGTCGTCGCCTCCTTCGCGGCCGGAGCCTGGGCCGGCACGCTCTTCACCGAGCAGCCGCTCCACGCCCCGGTGAACCTCTTCCTCGGCGTGATCAGCACCGCCACCTCGGTGGGGATCACCGCCCGGATCCTCTCGGACCAGCGCCGGATGGACTCCCCCGAGGGCGTGACCATCCTCGCCGCCGCGGTGATCGACGACGTGCTGGGCATCATCGTCCTGGCCATCGTCCTGGGCATCGTCTCGGTGCTCTCGGCCGGCGGCGGCTCGGTGGACTGGGGCGCCATCGGCGGCATCGCCTTCAAGGCGGTCGGCGTCTGGCTGGGCTTCACCGCCCTCGGCCTGATCTTCGCCCGGAAGATCGGCAAGGCGCTGCGGATCTTCGGCAGCCAGACCTCCATCGCGGTGATGAGCCTCGGCCTGGCCCTGCTCCTCTCCGGCATCTTCGAGATGGCCGGCCTCGCCATGATCATCGGCGCCTACGTGATGGGGCTCTCCCTCTCGCGGACGGATCTCTCCTTCGTGATCCAGGACAAGCTCCACCCCCTGCAGGAGTTCTTCGTGCCCGTCTTCTTCTGCGTGATGGGCATGCTGGTGAACGTGAACGACTTCCTGCGCCCCGAGGTGCTGCTGGCCGGGCTGCTCTTCAGCGTGGTCGGCATCGTCTCCAAGCTGGCGGGCTGTGGGCTCCCCTCCCTGGCGATGAACTTCAACCTCCTCGGCGCCACCCGGATCGGGGTGGGCATGGTGCCCCGGGGCGAGGTCGCCCTGATCATGGCCGGCATCGGCATCGCCGCGGGCATCCTCGACTCCACCCAGTTCGGGGTCGCGGTCTTCATGACCCTCGTCTCCACCCTGGTGCCCCCCCCGATCCTCACCGCCCTCCTGCGCTCCGAGCGCCGGGGCACGCGCACCGAGATGCGGGGCTCGAGCCTGGTGGTCAACGACTTCGCCTTCCCCTCTCCGGAGATGAAGCTGCTGGCGCTCTCCAAGGTGGGCGCGGCGCTGCGGGCCGAGGGCTTCTACATCCACAACATGGAGCTCGACCACCCCGTCCACCAGGCCCGCAAGGAGTCGGTCTTCTTCACCTTCCACGAGTACGAAGAGAACTTCGAGGTGGTCTGCGATCCTCAGGACGTCCACTACCTGAAGACGGTGGTCTACGAGGCCCTCCTCGCCCTGAACAACACGGTGGAGAAGCTGCGCACCCTGGCCCGGCCCGAGACCATGAAGAAGGAGCTCGCCGAGATCGACGAGGGCAAGGTGCGGGGCAACTTCTTCAAGCTGATCCCCGAGGGGTGCATCTCCCTGGCCCTGAAGGGGGAGACGAAGCAGGAGATCATCGAGGAGCTCATCGGCATGCTGGCCGCCGACGGCCGGGTCGAGGACGTCGAGGACTGCGTCGGGGCGGTGATGGAGCGCGAGGCCTCCATGAGCACCGGCATGCAGCACGGCATCGCCATCCCCCACGGCAAGTCGAACGGCGTGAAGGAGCTGATGGTGGCCATCGGCATCAAGCAGGAGGGCGTGGACTTCGACTCGGTCGACGGCGAGCCCTCCCGGGTCTTCTTCCTCACCCTCTCGCCCCGGAACGCCACCGGGGCCCACATCCAGTTCCTCTCCTCGTTGAGCGTCATCCTGAGCCAGCCCGAGCTGGTGCAGACCCTGCTCGCCTGCGAGGGCGCCAACGAGATCAAGGACCTGCTGGTCCGGGCGGCCAGGAGCAACCGCCAGAAGCAGGCCTCGACCCCGCCCGAGGCCTGAGGATCACCGGGGGGAAGAAGGCGCGCCGGCCGGCGGTTGTCGCCACCGATGCCCCGCCGCCTCGCCCTCCTCCTCGGCGCGCTCCTGCTGACCGCGCCCGGCCTCCTCCGGGCCGAGGGGCTCGCCCGCTACCGGAAGGCCCAGGCCGACCTGGAGGCCCGCCGCCAGGTGCTCGCTGGATCCGAGCGCCTGGGGCCCACCGAGCTGGCGCTGGCCCGGAGGATCCTGCTGGAGACCATCGCCGGCGAGCTGCTGCCCGCCTGGGAGGGCACCCCCTGGGCCTTCCACGGCACCAGCGAGACGCCGGGCGAGGGCGAGATCGCCTGCGGCTACCTGGTGAGCACGGTCCTGCGCGACGCCGGCCTCGGGGTCGAGCGGGTGGCGCTGGCCCGCCAGGCCTCCGAGCGCATCATCCAGACCCTCACCGACGAGGCCCACATCTGGCGCTTCCGCCGGCGGCCGGTGAGCGAGGTCCTGGCCCGGGTCCGCGAGGAGGGCGAGGGCCTCTACCTCATCGGCCTCGACTACCACGTGGGCTTCCTGGTGAACCGCGGCGGCAAGATCGAGATGTGCCACAGCTCCGTCCTCCCGCCGGGGCACGCCCTCTGCCGCGACGCCGCGAAGGATCCGGCGATGCTCTCGGACTACCACGTGCTGGGGAGGCTGCTGACCGACCGCATGGTGCGCCGCTGGCTGAAGGGCCAGCCCTTCCCGACCCGGAGCTGACTCGAATCCCACCGGGGTCTCTGCGATGATGCCGCCCCCGTGACCGACCCCCGCCAGAGCTACGAGCGGCGCCTCGAGGAGCGCCGGCAGGTGCACGCCCGGGAGGAGCGCACCTTCGCCCGCGTCGGCAGCCTGCGGGGCTTGTGCTTCGTGCTCTTCCTCGCGGTGGGCGTCGCCGCCCTGAGCGTCGAGGGCGTGAGCGGCCTCTGGACCCTGCTGCCGGTCGGGCTCTTCCTGACGCTGGTGATCCTCCACGAGGGGATCGACCGCCGGCGACTGGCGGCGCTGCGGGCAACGCGCCACTACGAGCGCGGCCTCGCGCGCCTCGACGACGCCTGGGCCGGCCAGGGCGAGGCGGGCGAGCGCTTCGCGGAAGGGCCCCACCCCTTCGCCGCCGACCTGGACCTCTTCGGGGAGGGCTCCCTCTTCGAGCTGCTCTGCACCGCCCGCACGGCCCCCGGCGAGGAGGCCCTGGCGCGCTGGCTGAAGACCCCCGCGGATCCCGCGACGGCCCGCGCCCGCCAGGCCGCGGTGCGCGAGCTCGCCGGCAACCTCGACCTGCGAGAGGGCCTCGACGGCCTCGGCCAGGAGGTGCGCGCCGGGGTGGAGCGCGAGCACCTCGAGGCCTGGGCCGCCCGCCCGCCCCTGGCGGTGAGCGGCGCCCTGCGCCTCGCCCTCCCCGGCCTGGCCGGCGCGGTCGCGCTCGCGGGCCTCGCGGCGATCTTCCTCTCGCTCTCTCCCTGGGTCTTCGTCGCCCTCGGCGCCCTCGCCGTCGCCCTGCGCGGCCGCCTCGAGCCGCGCCTGCGCCTCGTGCTCGGCGCGGTGAGCCGGCCGGGGCGGGAGCTCGATCTGCTGGCGCGGATCATCGAGCGCCTGGAGCGCGAGCCCTTCGAGGCCCCCTTCCTGAAGGACCTGCAGGCCCGGCTCCAGGACGAGGGCCAGTCCGCCTCCGCGCGGATCCACCAGCTGCGCCGCCTGGTCGACATGGCGGCGGCGCGGGACAACCAGGCCTTCGTCCCCTTCGACCTGCTCCTGCTCTGGACCCCGCAGGTGGCCCTGGCGATCGAGGCCTGGCGCCGGCGCCACGGCCCCCGCCTCGCGGAGTGGCTCACGGCCACCGGGGAGCTCGAGGCCATCCTCTCCCTCTCCGCCTACGCCTTCGAGAACCCCGGCGATCCCTTCCCCGAGCTGGTGGAGGCGAGCGAGGGGCCCCTCTACGAGGGCGAGGCGCTCGGCCACCCCCTGCTGCCGCGGAAGGTCTGCATCCCCAACGACCTCCACCTCGATCGCGCGCGGCCCCTCCTCATGGTCAGCGGCTCCAACATGAGCGGCAAGACCACCTACCTGCGCACGGTGGGCATCAACCTCGTGCTGGCCCGCTGCGGGGCCCCGGTGCGCGCCCGCTCCCTGAAGGTCTCGCCGCTGCTGCCCGGCGGCACCCTGCGGATCCAGGACTCCCTGCGGGAGGGCGCCTCGCGCTTCTACGCCGAGCTCGAGCGCCTCAAGGCGCTGGTCGATCTCTGCGAGGGAGAGGGCGGCCTCCTCTTCCTCCTGGACGAGGTGCTCTCGGGCACCAACTCCCACGACCGGCGCATCGGCGCCGGGCACCTCCTGCGCGGCCTGCTCGAGCGCGGCGCGGTGGGCCTCTGCACCACCCACGACCTGGCCCTCACCGAGATCGCCGAGACCCTGCCCGGCGCCACCAACGTCCACTTCGAGGACGAGCTGGTCGAGGGCCGGCTGCGCTTCGACTACCGGCGCCGCCCCGGCGTCGTCGAGCGCAGCAACGCCCTGGCCCTGATGGAGGCCGTGGGGCTGCCGGTCGCCGGGGAGGCTGGCCCTCCCGACTGAAGGCGGGCATCCTCGGGGCCGAACCATCACCTTTCGGGGGAGAGAAGATGAGCCAGCCCGCCGCCGTCCTGTCCGGTTCCGCGAAGATCCCCGAGGCCGAGGGGCAGCTGCCGCCCACCTCCCGCGAGGAGATCGACGCCGCCCTCACCGCGCTCTCGGCGAAGAAGGACGACTGGGTCGCCCTGACCCTCGTCGAGCGGGTGAGGATCCTGGAGCGCCTCGCCGACGCCACCCTGGCCGCCTCGCCGCGCTGGGTGCAGGCCGCCCTGAAGGCGAAGGGCATCACGCCCGGCACCGTGGGTGAGGGCGAGGAGTGGATCGCGGGCCCCGTCCCGCTGATGCGCAACATCATGCTGCTCATCCGCTCCCTCACCGACATCGCCCGCAAGGGCAACCCGCAGCTGCCGGGCAAGGCGTATGCGCGCCCCGACGGGCAGGTGGTCGCCCCGGTCTTCCCCACCGACACCTGGGACAAGCTGATGTACCAGGGCTTCACCGCCGAGGTCTGGATGGACCCCGAGGTGAGCCTGGCCGAGCTCCCCTCCACCCAGGCGGCCTTCTACCGGGACCCGCCCGAGGGAGGGAAGGTCGCCCTGGTCCTGGGCGCGGGGAACGTCTCCTCGATCGGCCCGATGGACGCCCTCTACAAGCTCTTCGTCGAGGGGCAGGTGGCCGTCCTCAAGATGAACCCGGTGAACGCCTACCTCGGCCCCTTCATCGAGGAGGGCTTCGCCGAGCTGATCTCCCGGGGCTTCCTGCGGGTGGTGCAGGGCGGCGCCGCCGAGGGCGAGTACCTCTGCAACCACCCCGAGGTCGAGGAGATCCACATCACCGGCTCCGACAAGACCCACGACGCCATCGTCTACGGCACCGGCAGCGAGGGCGCCGAGCGCAAGGCCCGGCGCGAGCGGCGGAACGCGCGGCGGATCACCAGCGAGCTGGGCAACGTCAGCGGCATCATCGTCGTCCCCGGCCCCTGGAGCCGCTCGGACATCGACTTCCAGGGCCTCAACCTCGCCTCCTCCCTCACCAACAACGCCGGCTTCAACTGCAACGCGACGCGGGTGGTGATCCAGCACCGGCAGTGGGGGCAGCGCGACGCCCTCCTCGACGCCATCGAGCGGGGCCTCGCCCAGGCGCCCCAGCGCGAGCCCTACTACCCCGGCGCCCTCCAGCGCCACGCTGCCTTCGTCGAGGCCCACCCCGACGCCCGGCAGGTCGGCCGGCAGGGGGAGGGCAAGCTGCCCTGGACCCTGGTCGCCGGCGTCGCCCCCGAGGCGGTCGAGGACATCTGCTTCACCACCGAGGCCTTCTGCGCCGTCACCTCCGAGACCGCCCTCTCGGCGGGCTCGGTGGTCGAGTACATCGAGAAGGCCGTCGACTTCGTGAACGACACCCTCTGGGGCACCCTCAACGCCGCGATCATCGTCCACCCCAAGTCGCTGAAGGACCCGGCGGTGAAGGCCGCGGTCGAGAAGGCGGTGGCCGACCTGCGCGCCGGCGCGGTGGCGGTGAACCACTGGCCGGCCCTGGCCTACGCCTTCACCTCCCCGACCTGGGGCGCCTTCCCCGGCCACGAGGACCACGACATCCGCTCGGGCCGCGGCGTGGTGCACAACACCTACCTCTTCGATCGCCCCCAGAAGTCAGTGGTGCGCGGACCCTTCCGGGTCAGCCCCAAGCCCGCCTGGTTCTGCAACCACAAGACGATCCACCGCCTGGGGCCGAAGCTCGCCGAGATGACCCGGCGCCCGACGATGGCGAAGCTCTCCTCGATCCTCCTCGACGCCCTGCGCGGCTAGCCCGCGAGCAGCGCCTCGAGGCGGGACTGGGGCTGGGCGCCGATGAGCAGCTCCGTCACCGTGCCCCCGTCCACCACCAGGGTGGCGGGGGTGCCCATGATGCCGAAGGCCCGCGCGGTCTCCATGTCCTGGCTGATGTCGATGGCCTGGACCCTCGAGCTCGCCTTGCCCATCCGCTGCACCACCGGGGTCATCGCCCGGCAGGCGCCGCAGGTGGGGCTGTAGAAGTAGAAGAGCAGGCGCTCTCCCTTCGCGATGCGCTCACCGAGCTTGCCCGGCAGCGCGGGGGCCGGCTTGCCCTTCGCCGCCCGCATCTTGAGGACCAGGAAGATCTGCAGACCGAAGAAGAGGGCCACCACTCCCAGGGCGACGTAGACGAAGCTCATCGGGGATTCCTCATCAGGCGGCCTGGTCGTGGGAGACCTTCGCCCGGCTCTCCAGGAAGTCGACCGCCGAGAGGGCGGCGACGGTGCCGTCGGCCACCGCGGTGGTGATCTGGCGGTAGCGCTTCTGCCGGGCGTCGCCCGCGGCGAAGACGCCGGGGAGGCTGGTCTGGAGGGTCTCGTCGGTCACCACCTCGCCCCGCTCGCTCAGGGAGAGCTGACCGGCGAAGGCCCCGGTGTTGGGCACGTAGCCCACGAAGACGAAGCAGCCCTCGACCGGCACCCGGTGCCGCTGACCGGTGGCCTTGTCCACCGAGGTGACGGCCTGCAGGCTGCCCTCGCCCTCGAAGGCCTCGACCCGCTGGTCCAGCAGGAACTCGATCTTCGGGTTGGCGCGGGCCTCGTCGACGATCCAGGACTGGGCCTGGAAGTGCGGGAACTCGTGCAGGACGGTGACCTTCGAGGCGTAGCGGGTCAGCGCCACCGCCTCCTCCAGCGCCGAGTTGCCGCCACCGATGACGGCGATCTCCTTGCCGGTGAAGAAGTCCCCGTCGCAGGTGGCGCAGTAGGAGATCCCGCGCCCCTCGAAGTCCGCCTCGCCCGGGAGGCCCAGGCGGCGGGGCAGGCCGCCCACGGCGAGGATCACGGCCGGGGCGGTGAAGGTGCCCTCGTCCTCGACCACGATCCGCTTCACCTCCCCCTCGAGCTCGAGGGAGACGACCTCGGCCTGGGTGATCACCTCGGCCCCGAAGCTGCGCGCCTGGCGCAGCATCGTCAGGCCGATCTCCTGGCCCGAGGCCTCCTCCACGCCGGGGTAGTTGGCGACCTTGTAGGAGAGGACCATCTGCCCGCCGGCGGTGCCGGTGTCGACCACCAGCACCCGGCGGCGAGCGCGGGCGAGGTAGATGGCGGCGGTCAGGCCGGCGGCCCCCGCCCCCAGGATCAGGACGTCGTACTCGCTGCTTCTCTTCTCGGTGTCGGACATGACGACCTCCTGTCTCGGGGTGGGAGCGCCCGGGGCGGGCTAGGCGACCTTGCTCTCGGGGGTGCCGAACTCGCGGTCGAGGATCTCCTTGACCTGCGCCTTGTTCTGGATGCCGCTGGTGGCGGCGACCACCTTGCCGCCCTTGAAGTAGACGACGAAGGGCAGGCCCATGAAGTTCCGGGTCTCGGGGAGGGAGCGGATGTTGTGGGAGGCCGGGCCGTCGAACCAGAGATCGCGGAAGGCGACGTGGGAGTAGCTCTCCTCGAGCTTCTCCATGACGTCGTAGACCGGCAGGCACATCGGGCCCATGCGGCCGCAGCAGATCATGACCTCGTCGTTGTTCTGCAGGACCTCCTGGAAGTCCTCGTCGCTCAGGATGTGCTGGAGGTTGGTGTGGAGCATGGTGCGTTCCTCTTCTCGTTGCGGCCGGAAGGACCGGCCGGTTGGTTTTGGGATCGCGGGTGGGAGCCCGGGAGGGCCCAAAAGGGTGCAGGCCTCCGCTGGCCCTTACACGTCCCCCCGGCACCTTGTTCGAGCGGGGGCGCCTCCCTACGATCCCGCCCGATGCGAAGCCTCCTCACCCTCTCCCTGACCCTCCTCCTCTGCGCGGCCTGCCCGGGAGGAGAGGGCGGCGGGGGCGGCGGCCTCCCGGGGGAGGACGGCGGGCTGCCCGATGGCTCCGCCGTGACCGACGGGGGCGCGCTCCCCGATGGTGGCGCAGAGGACGGCGGCGGCGACGCGGGCGAGCCCCTCCCCCTCCTCCCCCACCTGGCCGAGGACCTCGCGATCACCTCGGTGGAGATCTTCCAGACCCTGCAGATCCCCCTGATGATCCAGGGCGTCCCCGCCGCCCCGACCGGCGTCCCCCTGATCGCCGACCGGGAGTCCGTGATGCGGATCTGGGTCGAGCCGCAGGCCGGCTGGGTCGCCGGGCCGGTCACCCTGGAGCTCGAGGTCGGCCCTCCCGGGAGCACGATCGAGCCGCTCTCCCTGACTCTCGGGGTCGACCGCGCCCTCCCCTTCGACCTCACCGTGCCGGCGGAGCAGCTGGGCCTCGACGCCCACTATGCCCTGCGCCTGCTCACCGAGACCGGCACCCCCACCGAGGCGGGCGTCGATCACCCCGGGCGCCATCCCCGGGACGGCTCGAGCCTGCCCCTGCCCACCGAGCGCGACGAGGGCGGCGTCGACCTGGTCCTGGTGCCGCTGCGCTACCAGGCCGACGGCTCGGGGAGGCTGCCGGACACCAGCCCCGAGCAGCTCGCCATCATCGAGGAGCTGCTGCTGGCCCTCTACCCGATCGAGTCGGTGAGCATCGACGTCCACGCGCCGATCGACTGGAGCGACCCCCTCACCCTCTTCACGCGCAACTTCGACTTCGGCGACCTGAACACCTACCTGAAGGATCTCAAGATCGCGGAGGGCGCGCCGAGCACGACCTACTACTACGCCCTGGTCCAGCCGGCGGCGACCTTCGCCGACTACTGCGGGCGCTCCTGCACCACCGGCCAGGCCTTCGCCGTCACCGACCCCGAGAACGGCAACTACCGGGTGGGCGGCGGCATGGGCTACTCCGGTGAGCGCTGGGCCTGGACCCTCGTCCACGAGCTCGGCCACATGCACGGCCGCTTCCACGCCCCCTGCGGCGTGGACAGCTGGGACGCCGACTACCCCCACGCCGGCGGCACCCTCGGGGTCTGGGGCTACGACCGGCGGCGGGACGTCTTCCTCGATCCCGCGCTCTACGCCGACATGATGGGCTACTGCGACGACCAGTGGATCTCGGACTACACCTACGAGGCGCTCTTCGAGCGGATCCTCACCCTGAGCACCCTGAAGTCGCGCAAGGGCGCTCCCCTCACGAAGGGCGCCGCCGCCGTCTGCCGCAGCGGGCTCGGCGAGGGCGGCCCCACCTGCGTCTGCGACTGATCAGCCGCCCTGGAGCTCGACGGTCTCGCCGGCCGCCGCGGCCCCGGCGTCGAGGATCATCAGGCGCACCCGGCCGGTGGCCAGGAGGCGATCCTCGCCGTCGCGCACCTCGGCCTGCCAGACGTGGGAGCGGCGGCCCTTGTGGATGGGGGTCGCCCGGCAGCGCAGCGTGCCGCTGCGGCTGGCCCGCAGGAAGGAGGTCATGTTGTCGAGGCCCACCGCGCTCTTGCCCTCCGGCATGACGTTCACGGCGGCGCCGGTGCTGCAGACCGCCTCGATGAGGCCGGCGTGCACCCCCCCGTGGACCAGCCCGTAGGGCTGATGGTGTTGCTCACCGACGGTGAGCTCGGCGATCAGCTCGTCGGCGCTCACCTTCAGGTAGCGCATGCCCATGGTGGCGTCGAAGCCCATGATGTGGGCGTTGACCATCTCGGTGACGTTCTCGGGTAGCTCCATGGTCGCGGTATAACCCGAAGATGGCTCGCACGGCATCGCTCCCGCTCCTGGCGCTCTCCCTCCTGCTCCTCTCCGCCTGCGGCGACGGCCGCGACGGGCCCTGCGCCGACACCGCCTCGGTGATCGCCCTGCCGACCCCGCTCTGGGGCGCGGGGGAGGCCTTCGGCCCGCCGGCGAACGACGCCGCGGCCGAGCTCCTCCTCGACGGCACGCACCCCTGGCCCGAGTGGTACGACCAGCTCGGCGAGCCCCGGGGCTGGCCTCGCCGCCCCCTCGTCGTCGTCCCCCTCTCGGGGGCCGCCACCGAGGTCGACGCCAGCGCCCTCACCTTCCTCGGCGCCCGGGAGCCCGGCGGTGAGCTCGAGGAGGTGGCGCTCCTCTTCGAGGCCACCCTGGAGGACGAGGGCCGCAGCCTGATCGTCAAGGGGCGTGAGCCCGCGCCCGCCGGCCTGGTGGAGCTGGTGCTGGTCATCGCCCCCGGCGCCCTCGCGGTCGATCCCCTCCCGGCCTGCGACGCCGAGGGCCTGATCCACGTCGACTACGTCGAGGCGAAGAAGCGCCTGCCGAGGAAGACCGAGGCGGCCCTGGCCCTGCCGATGCCCCTCTCGGGCGTCCACCAGGAGCTGCAGCGCCTGCACGATCACCTGGTCGCCTCGCCGGCCCTGGCGATCTCCAGCATGACCGCCCGCCCCCTCGACGACTACCTGGCCGGCCCCGTCGATCCGGCGGTGGCCGCCGCCGTCCAGCCCACCACCGCCTACGGCCTGCTCTCGGTGCCCGACTACGCGGGCAGCGAGGGCTTCTTCGAGCTCGACGCGGAGGGCCTGCCGATCGCGGCCACGGTGAGCGAGCCGGGCTTCATCGTCACCCTGCCCACCCGCGGGACGGCGCCCTACCCCGTCGTCTTCTTCCAGCACGGGGCCGAGGGCAACAAGTACCACCTCTTCTCGGTGGCCGCGCCGCTCGCGGCCGCCGGCTTCGCCTTCGTCGCCATCGACCTGCCCTTCCACGGCGACCGCAGCGACGGCTCGGGCCTGATGAGCATGATCGACTTCGCCAACCCGCTGGCCACCCGCGACGCCCTGCGCCAGGCCTCGGCGGATCAGATCACCGTGATCACCGGCCTCGGCCTCCTCGACGGCGCCCTCGAGCCGGTCTTCGGGGCCGGCCCCCACCTCGACGCCTCGCGGGTCTACTTCATGGGCAACTCCATGGGGGCGATCTCGGGCAGCCTCTCCTTCTCGGTGACGCCCGAGATCCAGAGCGCGGCCCTCTTCGTCGGCGGCGCGGGCTTCGGCGACCTCGCCGACTACGGGCTCTTCAAGTACTTCCTCCTCGACGTCCTCGAGCGGCCGCCGGTCGAGCGGGCCGCCTCCTTGAGCCTGATGGAGCTGATGGTCGAGGGCGGCGACGCCTTCGCCTACGCCCTCCACGCCGAGGATCCCCTCACCGCGCCGAGGCCGGCCCTCTTCTTCCAGGCCATCGACGACGCCATCGTGATCCCCGAGGCCACCGAGGCCTGGGCCCGGGGCTTCGGCGCCGCGCTCGCGCAGCCGCAGGACCACCCCGTCGCGGGCCTGGAGGCCGCCTCCCTGCCCGCCGCGGACAACCTCGCCACCGAGGCCGGCGTGGGCACCCGGCTGCTCCTGCAATACCCCAAGCCCGCCGAGGTGCCGGGCACCGACTGGCACGGCAGCCTGATCCAGCGCCCCGACGCCCAGGCGGTCGTCGTCGGCTGCTTCACCGGCGTCGAGGGGGGCGAGCCCTGCACGGTGCGGGCGGCCGACTTCCAGCCCTGAGCCCCCGGCTACCAGAGCCCGGGTAGCAGCCGGTAGCGGGTGCGGGTGGTGAACTCGCGGTAGCCGGGCAGCTCGGCCTGCAGGGTGCGGTCCTCGAGGGCGGTGCGCACCACCAGCGCCCCCACGATCAGCCCGGCGGGCAGATAGGCCCAGAGCGAGCCGCAGACCAGCGGGACGGCCAGCTGCTGGAGGAGGATGCCGGTGTACATGGGGTGGCGCACCAGCCGGTAGGGCCCGGTGTCGATCACGCGGTGCGCGCGCTCCTCCTGGATGCGCACCGTGGTCTCGAGATGCGGGTTCTCTCCCATCGCCCAGGTGATGGGCAGGTTGCCCAGGGCCACGACGACCAGGCCCACCCCGGCCCAGCCCTCGGAGAGGACGCTCCAGCCGAAGCGCACCGCATCGAGGCCCGCCACCACCGGCGCGGCCAGCAGGGCGAGGGAGAAGACGACCGTGAAGACCTTGTCGAAGCCCTTGGTCCCCTCGTGCAGCCGGCCGCGCTCGGCGATCACCTCCGGGTTCCGGGGCATCACCCAGACGAAGTTCACCAGCAGCAGCACGAGGGAGAGCGCCGCGTACCACCACACCCGCCGCCAGGAGAGGGTCCCGGCCGCGAGGAAGAAGGCGACGAACCACAGGCTCGCCGTGAGGAGCACCTGGACCGCCCGGCGGATCACCGCCCTGCGCAGCTCGTCTCCGACGACCGCCATGTCCCCACCCTAGGAGGACCCCGGCGGGACCGTCAGGCGCACCGGCTGACGGCGCCCGCGCCGGTGCCGAAGGTGGAGGTAGCCCCTGAACCGTCGATCGCTGGAGGACGTCATGATGACCAGCCGCTCGATGCTCGTCCTGGGAAGCTGCCTGCTCCTCTCGGCCGCCTGCCTCGAGCCGGGTCCGCCGGTGGAGACCTCACCTTCGCAGGCCTTCGTGCGCCTCGGTGACTGCAGCCACCTCGACCCCTATTCCTGCGAGATCCGTCCCGACTGCGTGGTGGACACCTGCTTCCTCTGCTCCTGCACCCCCTTCTTCCGGGCCTGCCGCCCCTTCTGGTCCACCCCCCCGCGCTGCCCGGTGCTGCCCTGCGCCCAGCCCGACTGCTGCCGTGACGCCTCCGAGTGCCCCCACCCCGAGGATGTCTGCGCGCCGCCCCGGACGCAGGAGCGCTGCGAGGGCTGCGACGGCGGCCGGGGCGACTGCGAGGAGGACGCCGACTGCCGCTTCTTCGAGGTCTGCGAGCCCATCCCCTGCTCCTGCACCGGAGCGCGCCGCTGCGTCCGGGGCTGCATCCCCCACCGGGAGAGCTGCCCCTCCGAGGAGGCCTGCGGGCTCCTCGACCACTGCCCGCCGGGCCTCGACTGCTCCTGCTCCGATCACCCCCGCTGCCTGCCGCCGCCCTGCCGCCTCGACGGCGACTGCGGCCTGAACCACGTCTGCCAGGCGGGCGCCTGCGAGCGCCGCCCCTGCGACAGCGACAGCGACTGCGAGGGTCCCTGCGTCCTCGGAGAGTGCCAGGAGCGCTTCGGCGAGTGCCTCCCCGGCGTCAGCCCCTGAGGGCCACGCCGGTGGGGCTTTTCGCCAGCCCCGATCCCTGGTTTAGGACGCCCTCATGGGAAGGTCCACGCTGCTCTCCTCGCTGCTCGCCCTGCTCCTCCTGACCCCGGCCTGCCCCGGCCCCGGGGGCGAAGGCGGCGGTGACGGCGGCAGCGACGGCGGCGCCCTGCCTGACGGCGGCAGCGACGGTGGCGCGGAGACGGCCTGCGACGATCCCGTTCCGGCCGGCCGGGTGACCCTCCCGCAGGACGACGGTTCCCATGCCGAGCCCACGGAGTGGTGGTACTGGACGGGCCACCTCGACACGGCCGAGGGGCGCTACTTCGGCTTCGAGTTCGCCTTCTTCCTCCAGGACACCCCCGGCGGGCGCGGCTCGATGGTCCACCACGCGCTCACCGACCTCGAGGACGGCACCTTCCACCACACCTCGGGTCTCGAGCTCGGCGTGCCGCCCGAGGTGCCCGGCGGCTTCGACCTCGCCCTGAACGGCCAGACCATGGTGGGCGGCGGCGGCCACGACGTCCTCCACGGCGAGGTCGACGGCTACCTCCTCGACCTCAGGGTCGACGCCATCAAGCGGCCGGTGCTCCAGCACGGGGTCGGCTACGTCGACTACCCCTTCGGTGGCTACACCTACTACTACTCCCGCGAGCGGATGAGCGCCTCGGGCACGGTCACCCTCCCCGACGGCACGGTCCTGCCGGTGACCGGCACCAGCTGGTTCGACCACCAGTGGGGCCCCCTGGGCGACGCCATCGATCTGGGCTGGGACTGGTTCGCCCTCCAGCTCGACGACGACCGCGAGATCATGATCTTCGTGGTGCGAGATCTCAGCGGCGATCTCCTGGTGGGCGGCTCGCTCACCGGCGCCGACTGCGAGACGACCGAGATCGGGCCGAGCGACTTCAGCATCACCCCCAAGCGGACGTGGACCAGCCCCAACGGCGACCAGGCGACCTACCCCCTGGGCTGGACGATCACGGTCTTCGACGAGACCTTCGAGGTGGAGCCGGTGATGGACGAGCAGGAGGTCGACGCCATGTTCTTCTGGTACTGGGAGGGCGCCGCGACGGTCAGCGGCGACGCCACCGGCCGGGCCTACATCGAGCTGACCGGCTACTGATGCTGGAGCGCCTCCACCCACCCCTGCCCTTCCGGCTGATCAACGGCGCCGGCACGGCCCTCGAGAACCTGGGCCTCACGCCCCTGCGCTTCGAGCCCGAGCGCCTGCGCGCGAAGGCCTCGCGGGCCACCGGCCTCTCCGACTTCGGGCCGGGGCCCCACGAGGAGGGCCTCGAGGTGCTCTGCCGCTCCTTCGAGGAGGACGCGCGGCTCTCGCTCATCGGCCGCATCGGCATGCAGAACATGGTCTCGCGCGCCCTCCAGCACCTGCTGCAACGGGTGGAGGCGAAGAAGCGGCGGCCCGATGTCTTCGAGGCGCCCCTCGATCCGGCGCCGCTGATCGTCATCGGCCTGCCCCGGAGCGGGACCACCTTCCTCCACCGCCTCCTCTGCCAGACCGAGGGCGCCCGGCCCCTGCGCACCTTCGAGCTCCAGCACCCCTTCCCGCCCGAAGGGAAGGATCGCCGCCGTCAGCTCGTCGACGCCGAGTTCGCCCGCCTGAAGAGCATGGCCCCGTCGCTCGACGTGAAGCACTTCCTCGGCGCCGAGGAGCCCGAGGAGTGCATGTGGCTGCTCAACACGACGCTCGTGAGCCTCTCCTACTGGGTCTTCGCGCCCGTCCACGCCTACCTCGAGTGGTACCTCGAGCAGGACCACCACGTCGCCTACCAGGGCTACCGGGAGCACCTGCAGCTCTTCCAGGCGGAGACGCCGGGTCGGCGCCTCACCCTGAAGGCGCCGGTCCACACCGGCCACCTCGACGCCCTCCTCGCCGCCGTGCCCGAGGCGAAGCTGGTGCAGACGCACCGGGATCCGGTGCCGGTGGTCGGCAGCACCAACAGCCTCATCCACACCATCCACTCGGTGATGAGCGAGGAGGTGGATGATCGGCGCACCGGCCGCACGAACCTCGAGATGCTCGGGCGGATGATGAAGAAGCACCTCGAGGCCCGCGAGCGGCACGCCGACCGGATCCTCGACGTCGACTACGACGCGCTCCTCGCCGATCCGATCGGCACGGTCCGCCGGGTGCACGAGCACCACGGGCTGGGCTGGCGCGAGGCGGACGAGGCGCGCCTGCAGGAGCACCTGGAGGGACGCCAGCAGCACCGCTTCGGCCGGCACGAGTACAGCCTGGAGGAGTGCGGCCTCGAGGCCGCCGAGGTCGACGCGCTCTTCGCCGACTACCGAGGTCGCTTCCTGACGAAGGTTTAGAAGCGGACGACCGCCAGCGGCAGCCCCTGCGGCCTCCCCTGCGCCTGCCCGGCCGCCTCCCGCGGGTAGGAGAGGTGATAGCCGACGATGGAGCCGCTGTAGAAGAGGGCGAGGGCGCCGACGGTGAGGACAGTCGAGACGATGCCCCAGGTCGAGGCGGCGAGCGCCGCGAGGAGCACCGCCCCGGCCGCCCCGGCGAGGAAGCCCAGCAGGGTCCCCCAGATCTTGCCGCGCGCCCCCATCCAGCGCCCCGCGAGGTGGGCAGCCAGGGGGTGGAGGATCACGCCGAGGACCATGCCGCTGATGACGACCGCCCCGAGGGCGTCCCACCCGCTGCTGATCAGGGTCGAGTAGAGCATCCCGAAGCCGAAGGAGCCGACGGCGGTGATCGCCGTGGCCACCAGCTGGGAGAGGAGCTGCATGCCGAGCACCTTTCCGTCCCACTGGGGCGGCGCCTCGTGGGCGGTGGTGTCGACGTCCTCGGCCCAGCGGCTGGGGCGGGCCTCCTCGACGGCCGGCGGCGGAGGGGCGGGGGGCGCCGGGACGAAGCTGCCGGGAGGGAGCGCCTCCACCGGGGCGGTGGGGTCGTCCGGCGGCGGCGGCGCCGGGGGCGGGCTCGCCTCGGGGATCTTCACCGGCGGCGGGGGCAGGTCCGGCGCCTGCGACACCGGCGAGGCGCCGAGGCGCAGCGCGGGGACCAGGCGCAGGGCGGGCGCGGCCTCGGCCGGGGAGGGCAGGAGCAGGCCTGCCAGCCCCAGCGCGACGAAAAAGGCTCCCCGACGCACGAACATGGGGAGAGACTACACCACGATCTCGAAGGGCGCCGCAGCCAGGAGCGGCTCCGGATCGAAGGTTCCGGTCCCTCCCCGGAAGCGATCGAGGATCGCCTGCCGGGTCGTCGTGCGATCCAGGGTGAGGGCCGCCTCGCCCTCCCGCCCGACCGAGGCCAGGAAGTCCTCGAACTTGAAGTCGCCCCCGACGACCCCGTCCCCGAGGCGGGCGCGCTGCGAGGGGATCCCGTAGGCCTCGGCGACGACCAGCCCATGGAGCGAGCTCGAGACGATGCGCTCGCAGCGGGTGATCTCCCGGATGAAGCGCTCCAGATCCGGCCGGCCGAGGAGGAGGCCCAGCTTGCCGAGCCGCACGTCGATCACCCGCACCGCCGGATCCGCCCGCAGCTCCTCGAGGGCCGGGTGGCGCCGGTCCGTGTAATGCGGCACCACGCCCAGCGCGAAGCTTCGCTTCGCCGAGGGCTGCACGAGCCGGGGCAAGAGGAGGGCCGGGTCCCCGTAGACCTCGGGGCAGTCCACGCTCATCGCCCGCAGCTTCTCCCGGGTCAGCGGTCCCCGCACCGCCCGCACCGCGGCCGGCCGGGCCCGCACCTCGCCCCGGGCCTCCCCCCAGTCCTGCAGGCCCAGGCCGTCGTCGGCGCTGATGAAGCCGCTCCCCCAGACCGTGGTCCGGGCGTCCGCCATCCGCAGGACGCTGCCGACGGTGAGGAGGTTCGCCCGCTCGCAGGGCTCCCGCAGCGGCACCACCTCGGGCGCCACCCCGGAGAGCCGCTCGATCAGCCAGGGCGCGAGGGCGTCCCCCCAGTTCCGGGTGGGATCGTACTTGAGGACCGTCGCTGCCATGCGCTCCGGGGCCTCGCCGCCCACGTCCTCTAGGCCGCGTCGCTGGTGCCGACGGCGCCCGGATCGGGCGCCAGGGGCTTGAGGCCCGCCTTGCCCAGCAGGGCCTTGTCGGCCTCGAAGCCGGGGTTGCCCGTGGTCAGCAGGCGCTCCCCGAAGAAGATCGAGTTGGCGCCGGCGAGGATGCAGAGCAGCTGCCCCTCCTCGCTCATCTGCTGCCGGCCGGCGGAGAGGCGGACCATCGAGGTGGGGCAGACGATCCGCGCGGTGGCGATCATCCGGGCCATGGCCACGGTGTCCACCGGGGACCGCCCGGCCATCGGCGTCCCCTCGATCGCCACCAGGGCGTTCACCGGGATCGACTCGGGGTGGGGATCCCGCGCGGCCAGGGTCGCCAGCATGGCGCAGCGGTCGTCCACCGACTCGCCCAGGCCCAGGATGCCGCCGCTGCAGATCCGGATGCCCGCGTCCCGGATCGCGTCGAGGGTCTCGAGGCGATCGGAGAAGCGGCGGGTCGTCACCACCCGGTCGTAGTGTTGCGGCGAGGTGTCGAGGTTGTGGTTGTAGGCGGTCAGGCCGGCCTCGGCGAGGCGCGCCGCCTGCTCGTCGTTGAGCATCCCGAGGGTCACGCAGGTCTCGAGCCCGAGGCCGCGCACCTGCCGCACCATCTCCAGCACCCGATCGAAGGCCGCCCCCTCCTTCACCTCGCGCCAGGCCGCGCCCATGCAGAAGCGGGTCGCGCCCTGCTCCTTCGCCTCCCGGGCCGCGGCCACCACCTCGTCCACCTTCAGGAGGGGCTCCGGCTTCACCGGCGTCTCGTGGTGGATCGACTGGGAGCAGTAGCCGCAGTCCTCGGTACAGCCGCCGGTCTTCACCGAGAGGAGGGAGCAGAGCTGCACCGCATCCTCGTCGTGGTAGCGCCGGTGGATCTCGCGCGCCCGGTAGACCAGCTCGGTCAGGGGCAGGTCGTGGATCGCGCGGATCTCCGAGACCCGCCAGTCGTGCCGGATCTCGCTCACGCGTCGGCCTCGCTCTCGCGCGCACCGTCACCGTTCCCGTCACTGTCTCCGGCCGCCCCCGAGGGATCGGACTCACCGGCGGGTGCCTCGTCAGCCTTCACGGGCTCGACGGCGACCTTGCCGGCCAGCGCATCCCCCAGGGTCACCCTCCCCTCGTCCGCGGGCTTCGCCTCGCGGGCGGGCCGCTCCTCGGCGGTGGCGCTCGCCTCCCCGGCCGGCCTCTTCTTCCGGGAGCGCGACCGCCGCCGCTTCTTCTTGGCCTGCGGCTCCCCCTCGTCCGGCGTGCCCTCCGGCTTCGCCGGCGCCGGAGGCGGCTCGGGGGCACCCGGCCCCTGGCAGGTGCCGTGCAGCTTCACCCGCTCGGCCTGATCCGGGAGGTTCGCCCGGTAGTAGTGCTCGACCGCCTCCTCCTCCTTGCCGAGGAACTCGGCGCAGCGGGCGGCGCCCTCCCAGGCCTTGGCCTGCTCGTAGTGGGTCAGGGCCTTGCGGGTCTTGCCCATGGCCTCCCAGAGGGTCGCCGAGGCGATGTGATCGCCGGCCCGGCCCAGCCAGGTGGCGCGCAGATCGTAGTCGTCGTGCCCCTCGGCCCGCCGCGCCTCGTGGCGGGCGAGCTCCAGCGCCCTGTCGATGTAGCCGCCCTCGACGAACCAGCGGTGGGCCTTCTCGGGGTGCTTGTCGGCGCAGATCGCGGCGGCCTTGTCGAGCTTGCCCGCGCTGGCGTAGGCCTGCGCGGCGCCCAGGAAGTCGTGCTTCTCCACGCGCTCCTCGATCACCTTCGCCAGGCAGCGCTCCATGCCGTCGGCGATACCCGCCTCGGCGTAGGTGCGGTAGGCCTCCCGGAAGTTTCCGGCCTCCTCGAAGGCGCGGGCCGCGATGTCCGGCCTGCCGTTGGCCAGGTAGAGCTCGGCCAGCTCGGGCCAGTCCTTCCGCTCGGTGAGCACCTGCGCCCAGGCGTCGAGGGTCTGGTAGCGGATCGCCAGCTGGCGCGCCTCCTCCTTCGGCAGCTGGCCGAGGATCCCGACCATCGCCTCCTGATCGCCGAGCGCGGCGAGGACCCGCAGCTGGTTCTTCAGGTCCTTCGCCTTGCCGAAGGCCTCGGCGGCCTCGGCGAGCATGCCGTGCCCCTCGAGGGTCTGGGCCGCTTTGCCCCACTGGCCCACGGCCTCGTAGAGCTCGACCCGTCCTTCCCAGTCACCGCTCTCCTTGAGGACCGCGGCGGCCGCCTTCTCTTTGCCCGCCGCGGCCAGGCAGGCCGCCGCTCGCTTCTGATCGTCCAGGGCCATCCAGACCCGGGCGAGGCGGGCGTGCACGCCCTTGCGATCGGCCTCCTTCTCCGCGTCGTCCTGCTCCTTGTGCTGACGACCCACGCGCAGGAGCAGGGTCAGGGCCTTGCCCCGCAGCTCGTCGCCCAGATCGGCGAGGGACTTCAGCTGCATCTCCCCGAGCAGGCGCTCGAGCTCCTGCAGGGGCTTGTGCTGGCCCTTGAAGTCGCCTTTCACCATCGGACGATCGATGTCCTTGAGGAGGTCGGTGAGGTACCCGACCATCCGCTGCCGGCGGTTGGGCGGCGCGTCGCGCCCCCGGCCCCGGCTGCCACCGCCGGGCCCGCGGCCTCCGCCGCCGGGTCCACGGCCGCCTCCGCCGGGCCCGCGGCCTCCGCCGCCGGGTCCACGACCGCCACCGCCGGGCCCGCGGCCTCCGCCGCCGGGTCCACGACCGCCACCGCCGGCGCCCTCGCCGGCACGTTCGACCAGGCCCCGGCCCGAGCCGGGGCGCCCCATCTGCTTCTCGGACGACTTCATCGCTGCACCCATGCCAGCACCGCCCCGTGGTGGTCAACGCCCCTGCAGCGCCTTCACCTTGACTTAGCGCGGCTGACTGTACGAAGCCCTCCCCCCATGGCCCGGCCCCCTTCCACCTCGCTCCACGCTCGCCCCAGCGAGGGCGTGGTCCTCTTCGAGGCCGAGCACCGGCAGGAGGCCCTCGACGCCACCCTCGTCGAGCCCTACGCCCGCCCCCTCCTCCACTGGCGCCAGCGCCTCTTCGAGGCCGCCGTCATCGGCCAGGATCCCGGCCGCTACGAGGGCGCCGGCTTCGGCAACGTGAGCGTGCGGCTACCGGCCCGGGGCGACGCCCGCCCCTTCCTCGTCACCGGCACCCAGACCGGGGGGCGCGAGTCGCTCTCCCTCCAGGACCTCTGCGTGGTCGAGTCCTGGGACCTGAGCCGCAACCGGGTGGTGAGCCGCGGCCTGACCCGCCCCTCCTCCGAGTCGATGACCCACGGCGCCCTCTACGACCGGGGCCGCGACGTGCGCTTCATCTTCCACGGCCACGCCCCCGCCCTCTGGCGGGCGGCGGCGAAGCTGCGCCTGCCCACCACCCATCCGGACGCAGGCTACGGCACCCCCGAGATGGCGCGGGAGGTGGTGGTGCAGCTGCGCGCGCACCCCGGCGCCCGGGTGCTGGCGATGGGGGGCCACGAGGACGGGATCATCGCCTTCGGCGCGAGCGCCCACGAGGCGGGCACCCACCTCCTGAAGCTCCTGCGCGAGCTGGAACAGAAATAGGAATTTCTGTCCCGGCCGGGGCCTGTGGCGGGGGCCCGGGCGACGGGCCAGACTCCAGGGGGTGCAGCCCGATCCCACCCTCGAGCTCTCGGTAGACGCCGGCCTCTCCGAGGTGCCCGCACCGGACTGGGACGCCCTGGTCCCGCCCGACGATCCCTTCAGCGAGCACGCCTTCCTCCTGGCCCTGGAGGAGAGCGGGAGCGTCGGCGAGGGGACGGGCTGGCTCCCGCGCCACCTGCTCCTGCATCGCGGCGGGCGGCTCGTCGGCGCCGCGCCCTGCTACCTGAAGACCCACAGCTACGGCGAGTACATCTTCGACTGGGCCTGGGCCGAGGCCGCCGGGAGGGCGGGCCTGCCCTACTACCCCAAGCTGGTCTGCGCGGTGCCCTTCACGCCAGTGAGCGGCGGCCGCCTCCTCGTCCACCCCGAGGAGGACGCCCAGGAGCTGCGCGCGGCGCTCGCCCGCGGGCTGACGCGCCTGGCGGAAGGTGAGGGCGCCTCCTCCGTGCACGTCCTCTTCTGCGAGGAGGCCGAGCGCGCGGCGCTGGCGAAGCGAGGCTACCTGCCCCGCACCTCGCTCCAGTACCACTGGCAGAACGAAGGGGGCTGGCAGTGCTTCGAGGACTTCCTGGGCTCGCTGCGCTCGAGCGCGCGCAAGCAGATCCGCCGCGAGCGGCGTAAGGCCCAGGAGCACGGCCTGACGATCTCGCTCCGGCCCGCCGCCGCCCTCGGCGCGCGGGAGTGGGAGGTGCTCTGGCGCTGCTACCAGGACACCGGCGCCCGCAAGTGGGGCTCGCCCTACCTCACCCGCGCCTTCTTCGACCGCCTCCCCGGGCTGCCGGAGGGGCGGGTGAAGGTGGCGCTGGCCCACGCCGGTGACGAGCCGGTCGCCGCCGCGCTCCTCTTCGAGAAGGGGCGCACCCTCTACGGGCGCTACTGGGGCTCGCTGCACCACTACGATCACCTGCACTTCGAGCTCTGCTACTACACGCCGCTCGAGCACTGCCTGACCCACGGGCTCTCGCGCTTCGAGGCCGGCGCGCAGGGTGAGCACAAGATCCGCCGGGGGCTGATGCCCCGGGAGACGCGCTCGGCCCACCTGCTGCGGCACCCGGCCCTGCACGAGGCGGTGGGGCGCTTCGTGCAGGAGGAAGCCGCTGCCCTGCGCGAGGAGAGCGAGTGGCTCTCCCGGCACGGACCCTTTCACCGGGCCTGAAGACCCTCTGGCGCCGGGCTCTAGAGGCTGATGGTCAGCGAGTAGCCGTTCTCGGCGCCGTTGTAGCCGAAGACCTCGACGTAGACCTTCCCCGAGGCGTCCGAGCCGGAGACGGTCTCGGAGTTGCCGGTGGAGGTCGAGGAGTCGAGGCTGCTGCCGTTGGCGTCGTAGAGCTTCAGATCCAGATCGCCCTGAGCGTGGGTGAAGGCGATCGAGGCGGTGACGGTGCCGGTGGTGCTGACCACGAACCAGTCGGAGGTGCCGCCGCAGATCTGGAGGTCGCCGAAGGTGCCGGAGGAGACGTCGGCCGCGTCGAGGCGGCTGGCGTTGCCGTCGAAGGTATCGGCGCAGGCGCCGCCGCCCCCGCCGCCGCCGGACTGCGGCAGGCTGCACCAGGCGGTGGCCTGGTGGGTGGCCTCGAGGCCCTCCTGGGTGCCGCGCTGGGCGCAGGGCTCGTCCTCGCTCCAGGCGACCCACTCGTCGCCGCGGCCGATGCTGGCCGCGTACTCGGCGAAGAGGAGGTAGTCACCGTCGCGCTCCTTGAAGACCGTCGGCTCGACGCACTGACCGGCGACCCGCGCGTCGGCCTGCTGCTGCTCGTTGTAGAGCATGACGATCTCGTGCATCGCGCCGGTGGTGCTGTTCCAGCAGCAGGTCTTGCTGCTCTCGTAGACCAGCTCGGCGAAGGCGTAGTCCTCGAGGATGCGGTAGCTCTCGTCGACCTCGGCGGCGTTCATCCGGAACTTGCTCTGCATCAGGTCGTAGAGCTCGGTGAAGGCCTCCTCCCGGCGGATCCGCGCGGAGCAGGAGGCGGGGTACTTGCGCAGGTGGTTGCGCATGTCCTCGACGATGCGCAGGAGCGCGTCGCGCTTCTGCTCGGGCGGCACCTCGCCCAGCAGGGTCTCGAACTCCTCCACCCGCTGACCGAGGCGCTCGAAGTCGCCCTCGGCGATGAAGTAGGGCGCGTCGCCCCGCATCACGACGTTGGTCCAGCTGCCGTTGCGCTGCCGGGCCACCCGCCAGCGCTTGAGGCCGCCGCCGAGCTGGGCGTAGGTCACGCCGTCGCTGCTCATGTCGCTGCCGCCCATGTACTGGTTGGTGAAGTAGCGCTTGGAGGCGGCCGCGTCGTCCCACTTGCCCTGCCGCCGCGGCATGGAGCCGGAGATCAGCTCGGCCTCGATCCGGTCGCCCTCGATGCGGTCGGCCCGCTTCACCACGAGGGTGTGGCCGATGCCCCGGCGCTGCCAGCGCTCGAGGAGGGTGTCGCCCGGCCGGATGGCCTCCGGCACCAGGTTGTAGGTGTTGGTGGTCGAGGCGAGGTTGACGCTGCCGAAGTAGGAGAGCAGCAGCAGCATGAAGTGGCCGGTGCGCTTGTTGAGGAAGATCTCGTCGAAGTAGGCGCCGGCGTGGGCGTCCTCGCCGAGGAAGGGCTGGTCGTCGTCCTGGGAGCCACCGAGGCGCTTGGTGCGCAGGTAGCGGTCGCTGGGCCAGTCGCTCACGGCCGCGGCGCCGCGGTCGCTGTAGTCCTTGTACTTGGACTTGTAGGAGGGCCCGAAGTTGCTGCCGTCCGACTTCAGGGCGCCGAAGTGCCCGAAGACCAGCCGGTTCGGCGGCGAGCCGCCGGCCATGAAGAAGGGCAGGTTGTACCAGGAGGCGAAGGTCGCCCGCAGGAAGATCGAGGTCTCGGCGCACTCGAGGGCCGGGGCGGGCATGACCTTGCCCCAGGGCGTGGTCAGCTCGAAGGTCTGGTAGTAGCTCTCGTGGGCGCCCGTCTTCTGCATCGAGCTCACCCAGGCGGAGAACTTCTGGTCCCAGTTGAGGCCGCTGTTGGCCGACCAGGCCATGCCGGCCTCACCCTCGATGTCCTCCCAGTCGCGCCGGACCTCCCAGACGGCCGAGGAGGCCGGGACGTTGGCCTGGCGGATGGTCGTGGGGCCGTCGAGGCTGTCCGCCTTGCCGGCGTTGGGCTCGGGATCGAGGAGCGGCTTGCCGTACTCGTCCGAGAAGTCGGCCAGCGCCGGATCGTAGCCGTCGGGGAAGGCGTCCCCCTCGGCCGAGCCGCAGCCCAGGGGCAGCAGCAGCGTCACACAGGCCATCGCCGGAAGAAGGCTCTTCAGGTGCATCTCGTCCCTCCTGGCGCCGCCGACAAAAGGGGCGACGCTGAAAACTCAAGCGATCATCTTAGGGGAGCGAAAACGTCCCGGCAATGATCTGGACCCCGGACTAGTGCGCGGAGACGCCCGCGGCGAAGACCCGCTCGTTGGCCCGGATCTCCTCGAGGGTCTCCTCCGAGGGCTCGCCCACGACGGCGATCCGCGCCACGGCGGCCGCGCCGCCGGAGAAGAGGATGTTCTGCATCTCCCCCACGTTGTGCCCGGCGCGCGAGAGGATGCCGAGCACCCCGGCGAGCACCCCGACCGCGTCGACGTGGCGCACCACCAGGGTGTGGGTCGCCGAGGTCTCCCGGGCCAGGTTCACGCAGTTGGGGATGGGCTCGCGCCGCTTGAAGGCCGCGACGATCCGGACGACCTCGGCGCCGACGGCCTCCTCGGCCTCGTCGGTGCTCGCCCCGATGTGGTGGGTGCCGTAGACCCGCTCGTGCCGGCCGAGGGGATCCTCGAAGCTGCCCTCCTTCCCCGAGGGCTCCCCGGGGAAGACGTCGAGGCCGGCGCGCAGCTCCCGGTCGGCCATCGCCGCCTCGAGCGCGGCGTGGTCGATGACCTCGGCGCGGGCGGTGTTGATCACGTAGCCGCCCCGCCGCATCACGGCGAAGACGCTCTCCCCGATCCGGCCGCGGGTCTCGGGGGTGGCCGCGAGGTGGACGCTGATCGCGTCGGCGCCCTCGGCGGCGAGCTCGGGGGTCTCGGCGTAGCCGACGCCGAGCGCCGCCGCCCGCTCGGGGGTGAGGGAGCGCGACCAGGCCACCACCTCCATGCCCATCGCCCGGGCGATGCGCGCGGTGGCCTCACCGATCTGGCCGAGGCCCAGGATGGCGAGCTTGCGCCCGTGCAGCCCGCGGCCGGCGCCGAAGGTCTTCTTGTCCCAGCGCCCCTCCCGCAGGGCCGCCACGTTGTCGGCGATCCGGCGGTCGAGGTTCAGGAGGTGCCCGATGGCCAGCTCGGCCACCGCCGCGGCGTTCTTGCCGGGGCAGTTGGTCACGTAGACCCCGGTGGCCGAGGCGGCCTCGAGGTCGATGGTGTTCACCCCGGCGCCGGCCCGGATGAGCAGGCCCAGGGCGTTGGCCGCCGAGAAGTCCGGCGCCTGCACCTTCGTCGAGCGCACCACCAGCACGTGCGGATCGAGCTCGGCCAGCCGGGCGGTCAGGGCCTCGCCCGAGAGGGCGGGCTCGGTGAAGACCTCGGCCCCGAGATCCTGCAGCTGCGGCGCCACGAAGGCAGCCAGCTTGTCGGCCAGGAGAACACGCATCCCCGAAGTGCTCCTCGGTGGCTCTGGGTCAGTGGTGGTGGTGGCCGTCGGGGCCGTGGGGGTGCCCGTGCTCGAGCTCCTCCTCGGTCGCCGGCCGGAGGCTCTTCACCGTCACCTCGAAGTGGAGCTTCTTGCCGGCGAGGGGATGGTTGTGGTCGATGAAGACCCCGTCCTCCTCGAGCCCGGTGATCCAAAGCTCCATCACCTCGCCCTCGTCGTTCTCGGCCAGGAAGGGCATCCCGATCTCGAGCTCGGCGTCGTCGGGGAAGGCGTCGCGCTCGACGCGCTGAGGGCCGGGGCCCTCCCGCTCGCCGTAGCCGTCCTCGGGCTCGACGTCGACGGTCAGCTCGTCGCCGACCGCCTTGCCGTCCAGGGCGTCCTCCAGACCGGGCACGATGTTCTCGGCTCCGTGGAGGTAGAAGAACTCCTCGTCACCGCTCTCGTCGATGAGGTCACCGTCTTCTCCGGTGAGGCTGTAGACGATGCCGACGACGAGACCCTTTTCGATGGTGTCACTCATGGGGTGGCTGTGTAGCCCGGGAGACCGTCCACGTCCACGTCCACGTGTACGTGCACGGCCTCTCCCCCGGGTGACCGGGCCCGCTACCGTCCGTAGAGGTCGGTCTGCGGCGCCCCCTCCTCCAGGAGGGTGAGCAGCGCGCTGGCGAACTCGACCTCGGCCTGCAGGGAGGCGTCCTCGTAGACCTCGATGTCCGCCCGGTAGCGGTCGAGGGCGGCCTGCAGCACCGCGATCGCGGCGGCCGGGTCCGCGGCGTACTGCCGGGTGGCCTCCTGCATCCCCTCGCAGAGGAGGGCCAGGGCGACGGTCTTCCCGACCGAGGCCTGCTCGAAGTAGTGGCCGGCCGCATCGCGGGGCTCCTCCCCGGTGACCCGCTGGAGGACGGGCTGCTCGACCCGGTGACCCTCGGGGGTCTCGTAGCGAAGCTGCCCGGCGATCTCGAGGCCGGTGAGGACGTGGGTGGCCGCGGAGGTGAGGGGCTGCAGCTGCACCAGCATCGCGCCGCGCTTGCGGGAGAGGAAGACGCTGGCCGCGTTCAGCTGGGGCGCCGTGGCAGCACCCACTTCCGGCGCCGGGAAGCCGTAGGCCTCGGTGACCTGGAAGCCCTGGGAGGCCCCGAGGGAGAGCTCGAGGTCGTAGGCGATGGGGGTCAGCATCCAGGGCCAGCTCTCCTCCATCAGGTCGGTGAGATCCTCCTGATCGAAGAGGGCGAAGGCGTTGCCGCCCCGCAGGTGGCTCATGGCCTCGAAGGTCTCGGGCCCGAGGCCCGCCCCCAGCCCGAAGACGGTGGTGCCCGCCCCGAGCGCGGCGGCCTCGGCCACCAGCCCCTCGAACTCGCTGGCCTCGGTCGCGCCCACGTTGGGGCGCACGTCGGTGAAGAGCATGATCCGCACGTTGCTGGCGCCCTGCAGGTCCCGGGCGACCGCGATGGCCCGCTCCAGGCCGGCCTCCATGTTGGTGGAGCCCCCGGAGGAGAGCGCGTCGATCTCCCGCGTCACCGCGCCGGAGGTGGCCTCGGTGGGGGAGAGGCGCAGGCGCGAGGTGCTCCCGTAGGTGACGATGGCGACGCGATCGTTCGCGTCGAGGCGGGAGACGATCTCCTTCATCAGCAGGCGGGAGAGGGCGCCCGGGCTCGGGTACTCGCCGACCTCCTTGTAGTCCCAGCCCATGGAGCCGGAGACGTCGACGGTGAAGATCAGGGTCTGCGCCGGGCGCTCCCAGGTCTCGGGATCGATCGTCGAGGACATCCCGACCTGCAGCCAGGCGGCGGACTCCCCGGCGGCGGTGGGCGCCAGGCCCAGGGCGGTGCGCAGGCAGAGGAGGGTCTGGCAGGGGGTCCCCTGGAGCGGCAGGTCGTGCTCCGAGAAGATCCCCTCCACCGGGAAGGCCTCCGGCGGCGGGACCGTGCCCGCGGCGACGTACTCCCGGGCCAGGGCCAGATCCTGCACCCCGCCCTGGGTCGCGCCGAAGTCGCTGCCCCCCATGCCGCTCATGGCGCAGCCGGCGGCCGCGCCGAGCACCGCCACCAGACCCCCGATGTTCAGCCACCCACTGCGACCCTTCTTCCGCTTCATCGTCGTCTCCTCCCGACCCTTTTTCTTTCGTGACCGGGCGCCGCTCGCCGGGGCCCGGTGGTTGCCGGTGCGGTGGGGAGAGCAGGCTTCGTGCCAGATCGCGAGGCTCCTCAAGCTACCGAAACAACAGGAGTCGCAGGGACGCGCCGGTCAGGGACCCATGACAGCCGGGTCAGTGGCCCTGACAGACCTGTCGCGAGATCCGGGGGGCCGGGCTCAGCCGCCGGTGATCCGGTTGGCCGTGAAGATCATCCGGGTGTCGCCGATGGCGATCTCGTCCATGTGCTTGAGGCGCTGCCGGACGTTGGGCATCAGGGGCTTGCCGTTGAGCCGGGTCCCGTTGCGGCTGTCGAGGTCGACCACCTCGAAGACGGTGCCCCGGACGTGGATCGCACAGTGGAACCCGCTGACCGCGGGATCCTCGAGGATCAGCTCGCAGGACTCGTCCCGGCCGACGGTGATCTTCTCCCGGGTGATCCGGGTGAAGCCGTCCGGGTCCGCGCCCTCCACGATGGCCACCGCGAGGACGTAGGGGTAGGCGAAGGCCTCCCTCACCGTCTGCACCTTCATCGTCCGGGGACGTTCCGCCATGATGCACAGATTCTACCAGCTTCGAAGCACGAAGGGACGAACCCCATGCGCTACCTGCACACCATGGTCCGGGTCACCGATCTCGAGGCGAGCCTCGCCTTCTACTGCGACGCCCTCGGCCTGCGGGAGGTCCGCCGCTCCGAGCACGAGCAGGGCCGCTTCACCCTGGTCTTCCTCACGGCGCCCGGCGAGGGCGAGGGGGGCGCCCCGTTGCTCGAGCTGACCTTCAACTGGGATCCCGAGGACTACGCGGGCGGCCGCAACTTCGGCCACCTCGCCTACGAGGTCGAGGACATCCACGCCGCCTGCCAGCGCCTGGCCGACCACGGCGTCACGATCGCCCGGCCGCCCCGGGACGGCCGGATGGCCTTCGTCCGCTCCCCCGACGGCATCAGCGTCGAGCTGCTCCAGGCGGGCGCGGCCCTCGAGCCCGTCGAGCCCTGGAGCTCGATGCCCAACAGCGGCAGCTGGTAACCGCCTGGCGGCCTACTGGCCGTCGAGCAGGAGGACGATCTCGCCGTCCTTCAGGTCGATGGTGACCTTGCCGCCCTTGGTCAGGCGGCCGAAGAGGATCTCGTCGCCCAGGGGGGTCTTCACCTCGT
Source organism: Deltaproteobacteria bacterium (assembly GCA_029210625.1). Lineage (NCBI taxonomy): Bacteria > Pseudomonadati > Myxococcota > Myxococcia > Deltaproteobacteria bacterium. The sequence continues at coordinate 67,699 of JARGFU010000008.1, forward strand.
CCTCGATCACCCGGGCGAGCGGGCGGGCGCCCATCTTCGGATCGTAGCCGGCCTCGGCCAGGTAGGTGCGGGCGGCGTCGGTCAGGGCGACCGCCACCTTGCGCTCCTCGAGCTGCAGCTCGAGCTCGGTGACGAACTTGTCGACGATCAGCCCCATGACCTCGGGCGAGAGGGCGCCGAAGCGCAGGCGGGCGTCGAGGCGGTTGCGGAACTCGGGAGAGAAGAAGCGCTTGAAGGCCCGGTCGTCCTCGCCCTCGGTGCTGCGATCCCCGAAGCCGACCACGTTGCGGTCGAGCTCTCGCGCGCCGACGTTCGAGGTCATGATCAGGATGACGTGGCGGAAGTCGGCCTTGCGCCCGTTGTTGTCGGTCAGCGTCCCGTGGTCCATGACCTGCAGCAGGACGTTGAAGATGTCCGGGTGGGCCTTCTCGATCTCGTCGAGGAGCACCACCGCGTGGGGGTTCTTGTTCACCGACTCGGTGAGCAGGCCGCCCTGGTCGAAGCCCACGTAGCCCGGAGGGGCGCCGATGAGGCGGGAGACCGTGTGGCTCTCCATGTACTCGGACATGTCGAAGCGGATCAGCTCGAGGCCCAGCGTGCGGGCGATCTGCCGTGCGACCTCGGTCTTGCCCACGCCGGTGGGGCCGGTGAAGAGGAAGGAGCCCACCGGCTTCTCGGGGTCGCGCAGGCCGGCCCGGGAGAGCTTGATGGCCGCCACCAGCCGGTCGATGGCCTCGTCCTGACCGAAGACCCGGGTCTTCAGATCGGCGGCGAGGTTGGCGAGCTGCGCCCGCTCGCTCTTGCCCACGCTCTTGGTGGGCACCTGCGCCATCGAGGCGACGATCTTCTCGACCTCGGCCACGCTCACCGCCTCGAGCTCCGGGTCCAGCTTCACCGCCGCGCCGGCCTCGTCGATGACGTCGATGGCCGAGTCGGGGAGGTGCCGATCCTTGAGGAAGCGCTTGGCGAGCTTCACGGCCTGCTCGAGGGTGGCCTCGCCGTAGGTGATGCCGTGGAACTCGGCGTAGCGATCCTCGAGGCCCTCGAGGATCTGCAGCGCCTCGTCCTCGCTGGGCTCCTTCACCTCGATCTTCTGGAAGCGCCGGGAGAGGGCGCGGTCCTTCTCGAAGTGACCCCGGTACTCCTCGTAGGTCGTGGAGCCGATGCAGCGCAGGTCGCCGCTCTGCAGGACCGGCTTGAGCAGGTTCGAGGCGTCCATGGCCGAGCCGGAGGCCGAGCCGGCGCCGATCACCGTGTGGATCTCGTCGATGAAGAGGATGGCGTTCTCGTGCTCCTTCAGGGCGCCGAGGACCGCCTTGATCCTCGCCTCGAAGTCGCCCCGGTACTTGGTGCCGGCCAGGGCGGCCCCCATGTCGAGGGCGTAGATCTGCGCGCCGGCCAGGGCGTCGGGCACCTCGCCTCCCTCGATCTTGCGGGCCAGGCCCTCGACGATGGCCGTCTTCCCGACCCCCGAGTCGCCCACCAGGATGGGGTTGTTCTTCCGGCGCCGGGCCAGGACGTGGACGATGCGATCGACCTCGAGCTGGCGGCCGATGAGGGGATCGATCTTGCCCGCGGCGGCGAGCGCGTTGAGGTGGGTGCAGTAGGCCTCGAGCGGGTCCTTCTTGGGTGCGCTGCCGGCCTCCCCCTCGGTGGGGTCGCCGGTGGGCACCAGCGACTCGCTCTGTCCGCCCCCGTGGGAGATGTAGCTGACGACCGCGAGGCGGCTCACGCCCATCTCCTCGAGGAAGCTCACCGCCGGGGAGTCGGGCTCCGAGAACATCGCCACCAGGACGTTGGGGCCGGCGACCTCCTCCTTGCCGGAGTGCTGCACGTGGAAGACCGCGCGCTGCACCACCCGCTGGAAGCCCAGGGTGGGCTCGGTCTCCAGCAGGCCTCCCTTCGGCTTTCCCGGCTCGAGCTCGTCGAGGTAGGTGTCGAGCTGCTCCTTGAGCTGCTCGAGGTCGGCCCCACAGTGGGCGAGCACCTCGACGGTGTCCGGATCGTGGCAGAGGGCGAAGAGCAGGTGCTCGAGCCCCGCATACTCGTGCTGGCGCCGCGAGGCCTCGCCCATCGCGATCTGGAGCGCCGCTTCCAGCTCGGCTTTCAGCTTCATTCGGCCTCCATGGTGATGAGCAGGGGGTGACCCTCGTCCCGGGCCTGCCGGGTGGCCTCCGCCACCTTCGTCTCCGCAACATCCCGAGTGTAGACCCCGGCGACGCCGACGCCCTTACGATGCACCATCAGCATGATGAAGGTCGCCTCGGCGTTGGTCTTGGAGAAGTGCTTCATCAGCAGATCCACCACGAACTCCATGGTGGTGTAGTCGTCGTTGTGCAGCAGGACCTTGAAGCGCCGGGGCTTCTTCGTCTGCCGGCGCTCCTCGACCGCCAGATCACCCTCGTGTTCGGGATCCTGGGGGTCACCAGGGATGGGGTCGTCTCCGATCATCGCACCCCACAGTGTAACCGCCCCCGGTGAGGGGCAAGGGGCCATTTTGGGCGGCCCGGCTGGCAGCGCCGCCCTCCCCGGCCCATTTTGAGGGCTCGCCGTTGACCGGGCCGGATGGGCCAGGTAATCCAAGGCGCTTACGAAGCCCTTCGCGGGGCTGTGGTGTGAAGAGCGACCCGCGAAAACAGACGTTTCCTTCCTTCGAGAGTGTTTTTGAAATGAGCCAGCCCGCCATGAAGACCGAGACCCAGATCCCCCCCTACCTCGTCGCCGACATCGGCCTCGCGGACTTCGGCCGCAAGGAGATCGCCATCGCCGAGACCGAGATGCCCGGCCTGATGGCCCTGCGGGAGGAGTACAAGGGCCAGAAGCCGCTCGAGGGCGCCCGGATCGCCGGCTGCCTCCACATGACCATCCAGACCGCGGTCCTCATCGAGACCCTCGTCGAGCTCGGCGCAGAGGTCACCTGGACCAGCTGCAACATCTACAGCACCCAGGATCACGCCGCGGCGGCCATCGCCGCCACCGGCGTCCCGGTCTTCGCCAAGAAGGGCGAGACCGAGGAGGAGTACTGGGAGTACATCGAGATGCAGCTCGCCAGCTTCAAGGACGGCGCCGGCCCCAACCTGCTCCTCGACGACGGCGGCGACCTGACCATCGTGGTCCACGAGAAGCACCCCGAGCTGCTCGCGCAGATCAAGGGCCTCTCCGAGGAGACCACCACCGGCGTGCACCGCCTCTACGAGATGGCCAAGAAGGGCACCCTCGGCTGCCCCGCCATCAACGTGAACGACTCGGTCACCAAGTCGAAGTTCGACAACCTCTACGGCTGCCGCGAGTCCCTGATGGACGGCATCAAGCGGGCCACCGACGTCATGATCGCCGGCAAGGTCGCCGTGGTCGCCGGCTACGGTGACGTGGGCAAGGGCTGCGCCCAGAGCCTGCGCGGCCTGGGCGCCCGGGTGCTGGTCACCGAGATCGACCCCATCTGCGCCCTGCAGGCGGCGATGGAGGGCTACGAGGTCACCACCATGGAGGACGCCGCCCCGGTGGGCGACATCTTCGTGACCACCACCGGCTGCTGCGACGTCATCCGCGGCGAGCACCTCTCGGTGATGAAGAACGAGGCCATCGTCGGCAACATCGGCCACTTCGACAGCGAGATCGACGTGCGCTGGCTCGAGGAGAACACCACCCTCGAGGAGATCAAGCCCCAGGTCGACCACTGCGTCTTCGAGGACGGGCGCAAGCTCATCCTGCTGGCCCGCGGCCGCCTGCTGAACCTCGGCTGCGCCACCGGCCACCCCTCCTTCGTGATGTCGAACTCCTTCTCCAACCAGGTGATCGCCCAGATCTCCCTCTGGAAGGAGTCCGATCGCTACGCGGAGAAGAAGGTCTACACCCTGCCGAAGGACCTCGACGAGAAGGTCGCCCGCCTGCACCTCGACAAGATCGGCGTGAAGCTGACCCAGCTCTCGCAGAAGCAGGCCGACTACCTCGGCATCGCGGTCGAGGGCCCCTACAAGCCGGACCACTACCGGTACTAGCGGAAGCGAGCGAGCGGAAGACACACCATGGATCTCAACGTCGAGTTCCGCTTCTGCGCGGCCCATCGTCTGCCCAACTACGATGGGCCGTGCAACCGCGTCCACGGTCACAACTACCGCTTCGAGGTCGAGGTGCGGGGTCAGCCCGATCCCCACTCGGGGATGATCCTCGACTTCGTCGAGATCGACCGCATCGTCCGGGAGAAGATCGTGGACGTGGTCGATCACCAGAGCCTCAACGACTTCCTCGAGAACCCCACCGCCGAGCTGATCGCGAAGTGGTTCTGGGAGCTCCTCGAGGGGCCCCTCCCGGGCCTGACCCAGATCCGCCTCTGGGAGGTGGACAACTGCTCGGTCATCTACCGGGGGCCGGATTCGCAGTGAAGCAGGAGGCCATGGCCGCGGCGATCGCCGACTTCCTCCGCGCGGCCGGCCTCGATCCGGATCAGGGCGAGCTCGCCGGCACCCCCGAGCGGGTGGCGCGCGCCTGGTCCGAGGAGCTGCTGGTGGGACAGGGCGCCGGGCCCGCCGAGCTCCTCGGCGGCCTCCCCCCCGTCGATGAGAGCGGCGGCCAGGAGCTGGTGATCTTCACCGGCATCACCTTCACCTCCTGCTGCCCCCACCACCTCCTGCCCTACCCCGGCCGGGCCCACCTGGCCTTCCGCCCGACCACCCACCTGGCGGGCTTCGGCGAGCTGGCCCGCCTCGTACGCGGGCTGGGCGCCCGCCTCGTCCTCCAGGAGACCCTCACCGCCGAGATCGCCGCGGCCCTCGAGAGCGTCCTCGGCGCGTCGGCGGCGGCCTGCGTGATCGACGGCTGGCCGATGTGCGTGGCCACCCGGGGGGCCCGGGAGCCCGGCAGCCGGGTGCGCACCGCCTCCTATCGTGGCGACTACGCCGGGGACGGATCGACCCACCCCGACCTGCGCCTCTTCCTCGACGCGGTGGAGACCGCCGGGCGGGAGAGCGCCCGATGAGCCTCGCGGGCAAGGTCGCCCTCGTGACCGGCGCCAGCCGGGGCATCGGCCGGGCGGTCGCCGACGCCCTGCTCGGCGAGGGCGCCCGGGTCGGCCTGATCGCCCGCGACCCCGAGCGCCTCGCCGGCGCCGAGCGCGCCCTGCGCGAGGCCCACCCCGGCGGGGAGCTCGCGAGCCGGGCCGGGGACGTCGGCGACGCGGCCGCGGTAGAGCGGATCGTCACCGAGCTGGAGGAGCACCTCGGCCCGGTCGACCTCCTGGTGAACAACGCCGGGGTCGTCCACCGCAGCCCGGTGGCCGGTCACTCCCTCGAGGCCTGGGACGCGGTCCTCGAGACCAACCTGCGCGGCGCGTTCCTCTACATGCGCGCGGTCCTGCCCGGGATGATCTCCCGCGGCGCCGGGCGAATCGTGAACGTCTCCTCGATCAGCGGCACCCTCGGCACCGCGGGCCTCTCGGCCTACTGCGCCTCGAAGTGGGGCCTCATCGGCCTGACCAAGTCGGCCGCCGAGGAGGTGCGCGAGCACGGCATCCTCGTGGCGGCCGTCTGTCCGGGCTCGGTCGACACCGACATGCTGAAGCAGGGCGTCCCGGGCCTCCAGCCCGACATGAGCCCCGCCGAGGTCGCCCGCACGATCCTCTTCCTCTCGAAGGACGCCCCCCTCGCCATGACCGGTTCGGCCGTGGAGATCTTCGGATGAGCACCAAGACCAGCACCCCGCCCCCCCTCTCCGCCTCCTCCCCCACCCCTCCCGAGGGGGTCCGCACCGAGGCCGGCGTCATCGGCCTCGAGGGCCTGACCTTCGACGGCCACCACGGCTACTACCGCGGCGAGCGGACGCGGGCGCGCCCCTTCGGGGTGGACCTGCAGGTCGGCCGGCGGGTCGACCGCGCGGCGCACTCGGACGAGCTCGAGGACACCCTCGACTACAACGGCCTGGCCGAGACGGCCGGCCGGATCGTGACCGAGACCAGCTTCCGCCTCATCGAGCGGCTGGCCGGCGCCATCGCCGACGCCCTCCTCGAGGAGCACCCCACCCTGCGCTGGGTGGAGGTCACCGTCCACAAGCCCTCGCCCCAGGTGGTGGGCAACCCGCGGGCCGCCTGGGTCCGCCTGCGGCGGGACCGGATCGACGTTTTGGCGACAGAGGGACACCCTGGACTAGAATGAAACCGACCGGGGGGGTCTTGCGCGAACCGACATGAGCGAGCCTGACGTCACCGGTGCAGTAGAGCGGATCCTGGTCGTCGACGACGACCCGGCCATCCGCGAGGTCCTCGTCGATCTCCTGGAGCCCGAGGGGTACTACTGCGAGACGGCGGTGGACGCCGAGGCCGGCCAGAAGCGCTTCCTCGAGATGGGCTTCGAGCTGGTCATCACCGACCTGAAGATGCCCGGCCACGACGGAGTCTGGCTCATCGATCAGATCCTGGCCGACCGCCCCAACACCGCGGTGATCGCCGTCAGCGGCTTCGCCGAGACCGAGATGGCGGTGGAGTGCCTCCGGCGCGGGGCCTACGACTTCGTCTCCAAGCCCTTCCGCGCTGCCGAGCTCTACGCCTCGGTGCGGCGCGCCCTCCACCGGCGCGGCCGCCTCATCGACGATCACCGCTACCGGCTCGGCCTCGAGGCCGAGGTGGCCCTGAAGGCCGAGCAGCTCTCCGAGGCCCTGCGCAACCTCGACCACGCCTACCAGGCGACCCTCGAGGCCCTCGCCGGCTCCCTCGACGCGCGGGAGCGTGACACCGGCCGGCACTCTCAGCGGGTGATGCGCTTCACCGCGGCCATCGCCGCCCGGATGGGCATCCGCGGCACCCTCCTGATGGACATCGCCCGCGGCGCGCTCCTCCACGACATCGGCAAGATCGGCGTGCCCGATCAGATCCTCCTGAAGCCCGGCAAGCTCACCCCCGACGAGTGGGTCGAGATGCGCAAGCATCCCGACGTGGGCTACGACATCGTCAAGGACATCCCCTACCTCCAGGTCGCCGCCGAGATCATCCTCTCCCACCAGGAGAAGTTCGACGGGACGGGCTATCCCCGGGGGATGCGGGGCTTCGAGATCCCCCTGGGGGCCCGCATCTTCTCGGTGGCGGACACCTACGACGCCATCGTCTCCGACCGCCCCTACCGCGCGGGCCGCACCCACGCGCTGGCGGTGGAGGAGATCGTCCGCTGCGGCGGCACCCAGTTCGACCCGGCGGTGGTCGAGGTCTTCCAGACGATCCCCGAGGAGACCTTCACCACCCTGCGCGACTCGCCGGGCCTGGTGGGCTTCGAGCTGGAGGTCGCCGCGCGCGAGGACGAGGCGAAGCGGGAGCTGCTCGCCGACCCGGAGGCCGTCCAGGCCTGACACCGGTGTCAGCGCAGGTGCCCGGAATCCCTTCGGTTCTCGCCGCCGCCGGGAGTAGACTCGCTCGCGAATGGCGACCACCGATGCCCCGGGCGAGGTCCTCGCCCCGACCCCCCAGAACACGCCGACCCTCGGGCGCGGCACCCGCCGGGTCCTGACGGCGCTGGCCCGCGCGGCGATGCCCGCGGGCGAGCACCTTCCCGCGCCGGACGAGGAGGTCGCCGAGCGGGTCGAGCGCTTCTTCGCCGGCACCCCCGCGGTGGGGCGGCTCGGCTACCGGCTCTTGATCCTCGTGGTGCAGCTGGGCAGCCTGCTCTCGACCCTCCGTCCGCTGACGCGCCTGACCCCCGAGCGGGCCCAGGCCTTCGTCGAGCGCTGGTCGGCCTCGCGCAGCTTCATCCGCCGGGGCATCCTCCGCGCCGTCCTGACCCCGATCAAGGTGGCCCACTACGCCAGCCCCGAGATGTGCGCCCGGGTCGGCTACGTCCCCGAGCCCCCATCGGCCCCCGTCCCCCTGCCCCGCTGCTACGCCGAGCAGATGGCCGCGGCCGAGGAGCACGCCGGGGAGGTGATCGACGCCGAGGTCGTGGTGGTGGGCTCGGGCCCCGGCGGCGCGGTGATGGCCAGCCGCCTCGCCGAGGCGGGAGTCGCCGTGGTCCTCCTCGAGGAGGGCGAGCACTACCGGCGCCAGGACTTCACCCGCCGCCCCTTCCAGATGTCCCAGCTGATGTACCGCGACGGCGGCATGACCGTCGCCCTGGGCGTGCCGGGCATCCCGGTCCCCATCGGCCGGACGGTGGGCGGCACCAGCACCATCAACTCGGGCACCTGCTACCGCGTGCCCGGGCACGTGCTCGAGAGCTGGCGCGAGGAGCACCACCTCTCCCACCTCACCCCCGAGCACCTGGCCCCCCACTACGACGAGCTGGAGCGCTTCCTGAAGGTGCAGCCCGTTGCCGACGCGGTGAAGGGAAAGGTGGCGGAGGTCATCGCCCGGGGCTGCGAGGCCCTGGGCTACTCGCACCACCCGTTGATGCGCAACGCCGAGGGCTGCGAGGGCTCGGGGGTCTGCTGCTTCGGCTGCCCGACCGGCGCCAAGCAGTCGATGGACCTCTCCTTCGTGCCCCGCGCCCTCGAGCGCGGCGTCCGCCTCTTCACCGGCGCCCGGGTGGAGACGATCCTGCGGGAGGGCCGGCGCGCCACCGGGGTGGTGGCCCGCACGGCCTCGGGCGGCGCCCTCACCGTGAAGGCCTCGGCGGTGGTCCTGGCCTGCGGCAGCCTCGCCACGCCGGTGCTGCTGATGAAGAACGGCCTCGCCGGCGCCTCCGGCGCGCTGGGCAACAACCTCACGATCCACCCCGCCGCCAAGTGCGGTGCCCTCTTCGACGAGGAGATCCGCCTCTGGGAGGGCGTCCCTCAGGCGCACACCATCGATCACTTCCACGACGAGGGCCTGCTCTTCGAGGGCGCCAGCGTCCCTCCAGACTACGGCGCAATGGCCCTGGCCCAGGTGGGGAGCCGCTTCACCGAGATCATGGAGCAGTACGCGCACCTCGCCTTCTTCGGCTTCCTCATCGAGGACAGCGGCACCGGCAAGGTGCGGCCGGGGCCCGGCGGCAGCCTTCGCATCCAGTACTCGGCCAACCAGCAGGACGTGGAGCGGCTCAAGCGCGGCACCCAGATCCTGGCCGAGGTCTTCTTCGCCGCCGGCGCCCGGAAGGTCTTCACCCCGGTGGCGGGGGTCGACGAGCTCGAGGACGCCAGGGAGATCGAGCGCCTGAAGGCGAGCGACATCCGGGCCAAGCACTTCGAGCTCTCGGCCTTCCACCCCCTGGGCACCTGCCGGATGAGCGTCGGGCCCGAGCGGGGCGTCATCGACCCGGGCCTGGAGCACTGGGACCTCGACGGGCTCTTCGTCTCCGACGGGTCCATCTTCCCCTCCTCCCTGGTGGTGAACCCGCAGATGACGATCATGGCCATGGCCTCCGATGGCGCCCGGAACGTCGCCGATCGCCTCGGCGGCGCCGGCCGCTGGGGCACCCACTAGAACGTGGCGACGGTCTCGCAGATGAACGCGCCGCTGCCGCGGCCCTCGCCGGCTTCCCTGCAGAAGCTCCGGGACGCGCTCGGCCCGAGGCTGCCCGAGGGCGTGCTCCGCGACGACCCCGAGCTCCTCGAGACCTATGGCGGCGACGAGTCCGGGGCCGCGCCCCACCTCCCCGATCTCCTCGCCCGCCCCACCACCACCGAGGAGGTCTCCCTGATCCTCGCGGCCGCCAGCGCCGCGAGGGTGCCGGTGACTCCGCGGGGGGGAGGCACCGGAAGGGCCGGCGGCGCCATCCCGCTGGCCGGCGGGCTGGTCCTCTCCCTGGAGAGGATGAAGGGCATCATCGCCCTCGACCCGGCCTCCCTCACGGTGCGGGTGCGGCCGGGGATGATCCTCGGGGAGCTGCACGCCGCGGTGGAGGCCGAGCGCCTCTTCTACCCCCCGGACCCCAACTCGCTGGAGAGCTGCCACCTCGGCGGCAACGTCGCCACCAACGCCGGCGGTCCCCGGGCGGGCAAGTACGGCGTCACCCGAGATCACGTGCTGGGGGTCGAGGCGGTGCTGGCCGACGGCACGATCCTGCGCGTCGGCCGCCAGACCCTGAAGGGCGTGGCGGGCTACGACCTCACCGGCCTCCTGGTGGGCAGCGAGGGAACCCTGGCGGTGATCACCGAGGTGACCCTGCGGCTGCGGCCCCTGCCCACCCGGGTCGAGACCGCGCTCTGCTTCTTCCCCGACGTGCACGCCGCCGCCCGCGGCGTGCTGGCGATCCAGCGGGCCGGGCACGTCCCGCGCGCACTCGAGCTGATGGACGCGGCCGCTATCGACGCCGTCCGGGGCAAGACCGCCTTCCCCTTCCCCGAGGGAGACGCGGCCGCCCTCCTCCTCGAGCTCGACGGCCACGGCGAGGCCGTCTTCGAGGAGCTCGGCGTCGTGGCCGAGCTCGCCAGCGAGGCCGGCGCCCACGAGGTGCTGGTGGCGCGCAGCCTCTCCCAGAAGAACGAGCTCTGGGGCGCCCGCCGGATCCTCTCCCCCTCCCTGCGCGAGGCTCACGCCCACAAGATCGCCGAGGACATCGCCGTCCCCCTCGCCGCGATCCCGGCCTGCATCGAGGGCATCCACGCCATCGCCGCGCGCGAGGGCCTCGCCTGCGCGGTCTACGGCCACGCCGGCGACGGCAACCTCCACGCCAACCTGCTCTGGGATGATCCGGGCAAGGGCGAGGCGGTGGATCGCGCCGTCGTGGCCCTCTTCGAGCTGGCCGTCGGCCTCGGCGGAACCATCACTGGCGAGCACGGGATCGGCCTGACGAAGCGGGACTACCTGCCCCTCGAGCAGAGCCCCGCGCTCATCGCGCTGCAGCGCCGCCTCAAGGACACCTTCGATCCGGCCGGGATCCTCAATCCCGGCAAGATCTTCTCGCTCTAGGCGAGCGGTCCACGCCCGCCCCACCCGCGGCAGAAGCGCGCGAAGGCGGCGCGCAGCCGCCGCAGCGCAGCGGTCCCCGAGACCCCGGGCCAGAGCTGGGGGGTGGTAGGGGGGAGCATAGCTCCCCCCTACTAGTCCGGAAGGTGGCCCATGCGGGCGACCTTGGTGTCGAGGTAGGCGCGCGCCTCCTCCGACTGCGGCACGACCAGCGCCTCGCGCCGCACGACCTTCACGCCCGCCGCGCTCAACCCCTCGACCTTGGAGGGGTTGTTGGTGAGCAGGCGGATCGATTTCACGCCGAGGTGCCCGAGCAGCTCGGCCGCGGAGTCGTAGCGCCGGGTGTCGTCGGGCAGGCCGAGGGCGCGGTTCGCGTCCACCGTGTCCAGGCCCTCGTCCTCCTGCAGGGCGTAGGCCCGCAGCTTGTCGACCAGGCCGATCCCCCGGCCCTCCTGCCGCAGGTAGATCACCATCCCCCGGCCCTCACCCGCGACCGCGGCCAGGGCCGCGTCGAGCTGGGAGCGGCAGTCGCACTTCAGGGAGTGGAGGACCTCCCCGGTGAAGCAGGCCGAGTGCACCCGGCAGAGCAGCTCCTCGGCGCCCTCCGGATCGCCGACCACCATCGCCAGGTTCACCTCGCAGGGATCCTCGGGCTCGGGCGCCTTGAGGCTCCCCGGCCGGGGGCCGCGGCGAAAGGCGATGCACTCGAAGAGCCCGTGGCGGGTGGGCAGCGGCGTGCGAGCGAGGATCTCGACCATGAGGAGGAACCTAGTTGTAGACGATCCCGGTGCTCTGGCGGCCCGGGAGGGGCTGACGTCCAGCGAAGCCCCCCTGGAGGGAGTGGTAGAAGGCGACCTCGTCCTCTCCATACTGCCAGCAGAGGTAGACCGGCTCTCCGTCGATGACGGAGTAGAAGTCCACCAACCCCATCCGCAGATCCTTGATCTCGCAGCCCATGGCGTGGATGGCGCCCACCGTGCGCTCGACCTCGCGCACCATCTGCTTGAAGCGCGCGGCCACCGACCGGAGCTCGGGGCCGAGCTCGGAGGGATCGAGGGCGTGGATCTCGTCCTCGTCCTCGACCCGCAGGCCGCCCGCGGTCATCTGCCGGTAGGCCTCGGTGATCTTCTCGCGCAGCCGCTCCAGCCGCTCGAAGGCGGCCGAGAGGTGCGGGATCGTCGCGTTCGCCTCGTCCAGGCTGAAGAGTCGATGCTCGTCCATCGATCAACCAGGGTGGCACCGCAAGGAGGTACCTGCAACCTCGATCCGCGAACCCCAAAACGCGACCGGGCTGTCACCCCACGAAGGTGACAGCCCGGCGCAAGTCGAATCACACCAAAAAACTTAGGCGAGCGCCTCGGCCACCAGCTCGGGCGTGTCCCGCTTGAGCAGCTTGCCGATCCGCTCCTTGGCCAGCGCCTCGAGCTGCCGCACCCGCTCCCGGGAGAGGCCGAGCTCGTCACCGATCTCCTGGAGGGTGACCTTCTCGTCGGCGAGGAAGCGGCGGCGGATGATGTACTGCTCCCGCTCGCCGAGATCGGCCAGCGCCTTGTCGATGGCGCCACGAAGGGCATCCTGCTCCACCTGGGCGGTCACCACCTCGTCCTGATCGGGGCCGAGGTCGGGCAGCACGTCCTCGAGGGTGCGATCCCCCTCGGTGGCCGCCAGAGGCGTGGCCAGGGACATGTCGCGGCCGTAGACCCGCTGCTCGGCGGAGCGGACCTGCTCCTCGGTGGCGTTGAGCTGGTTGGCCAGGATGGCGAGGACCTCGTTCGGGTCGCCGTTCGCCAGTTCACCCAGCTCCCGCTTCGCCTTGGGCAGGCGGTAGAAGAGGCGCCGCTCGGCGTGGGTGGTGCCCACCCGGACCATCGACCACTGCTTGAGGATGTAGGCCCGGATGTAGGCCCGGATCCAGTGGACGGCGTAGGTCACCAGGCGGAAGCCCCGCTCGGGATCGAACTTCTCGACCGCCTGCATGAGGCCGAGGTTGCCCTCCTGGATCAGGTCCAGGGCGCGCAGCCCGTAGCCCCGGTACTGGAGGGCCACCTTGACGACGAAGCGCAGGTTGGCCGTGACCAGCCGCTCCTCGGCGCTGCGGTCGCCGGCCCGGGCCTTCCGGGCGAGCTCGCGCTCCTCCTCGGGGGTCAGCAGGTCGTGCCGCTGAATCTCACGGACGTAGCGAAGGTACTCGGGGTCTTCGAGAATCGACTTGGACATTGGGAGCCTCCTTGGAGTCGTTGTCCTCGCCCTACGATCGAGAAGCTAACCTAACAGAGAATGATTTGCCAATAGGAAAAATGACGATTCTCACAAAAAATTGAACGTGATCCCGGTCACACACTTTTTCCCAGAGGTTTCCTAGGTTTAGCGCTTGGCTGCCGGATCGGCGGAGCACTCGACTGGCCTCGACTCTTGGAGCCAGCCCCGTGGCCGACCGATGCGTGGAGGCGAGGGCCTTTTTCTTGATCGGCCCTTCCCGGCAGGGCTAGATTCGGAAAACCGGGGCTCGTTTCAGGCGGTTAGCGAGCCTCTCCAGTGGATAGTGAGGAACTCCGGGATCGGTGCCACAGCGGTGCCTCCCGGTGGAAAGGCGGGTTTCCATGTATCGGGATGGCGGCGAACTGACCGTGCGTTTCTGGGGAACGCGCGGATCCCTTCCCTCGCCGGGGCCGGAGACCCCCCGCTACGGTGGCAACACCTCCTGCATCGAGGTCCGGGCGGGCGAGCACCTGCTGATCTTCGATGCCGGCAGCGGCATCCGGGAGCTGGGCAACCGGCTCCTGCGGGACATGCCGATCACGGCCCACGTCTTCTTCACCCACTATCACTGGGACCACATCATGGGGTTCCCCTTCTTCGGCCCGCTCTTCGTGCCGGGGAACGAGATCAACCTCTACGGGGAGACCAAGGACGACCAGGACGTCCTGCAGATCCTCAAGGGACAGATGCGCGGTCCCTACTTCCCGGTGACGATGGAGCAGGAGGCCCGCTCCACCTTGCGCTCTCACGAGCTGATCCCGGGCAGCGAGGTGATGGTGGGCGACGCCAGGGTCACGACCTGTCGGCTGCACCACCCCAACGACGCGCTGGCCTTCCGCATCGATCACCACGGTCGGGCGGTGGTCTACGCCACCGACATCGAGCACGACCCGGCGCTCGATCGGCCGCTGATCGAGCTCTGCCGCGGCGCCGACGCGCTCATCTACGACTCGACCTACACCGACACCGAGTACGCCGGTCACATCGGCTGGGGCCACTCGACCTGGCGCGCCGGCGTCGACATCGCGAAGGCCGCGAAGGTCAAGCAGTTCATCATCTTCCACCACCTCCCCGAGCGGACCGACCGGGAGGTCGCCGGCATCGAGCGGGCGGCCCGCCGGGTCTTCCCCGGCGCGATCGCCGCCCGGGAGGGGATGGAGCTGACCTACCCCGCCGCGGCCCGGGTCACGTCCTCCGCCCGAAACGGCGTCAAGCCGGCCGGGAAGAAGGCGTCGAAGAAGCCCGCCAGGACCGCGACGGCTCCGAAGAAGCCCGCGACCGCGAAGAAGGCCACCAAGAAGAAGGCGGCCAAGAAGGCGCGGAAGTAGGCCCCTAGCTCAGATCGCCGAGCAGGGAGTCCTTCATCCCCTGCCAGAGGACGGTCTGGTGCTCGTAGCCGGGGTGCTCGATGGCCAGCACCACCTCGTCGGCGGCGCCGAAGGCCTCGATGGCCGCGGCGTCGAACTCGAAGGAGATGTACTGCACGGCGGAGATGCGCTCCTCGGTCTCGCGCCCCTCCTCGAAGCGGGCCGGCAGGGCGTGATCTCCGAAGCGGAGCCTCACGTTCTCCATCATGCCCACCAGCTTCTTGCGTTCGGCCCGGATGTCCGCGGTGGAGGAGAAGGCGATCATCACGGTGGCCGAGAGCTGCCCGTCGTCCGGGAGGATGCCGTTGTAGATCGCCAGCTCGCTGGCGATGGCCTCGGGGTCGGTGATCTCCTCGCAGCGCAGGATCTCCTGCACCTGGAAGAGGGTGGTCTTGCGATCCTCGAAGACGAAGGTGACCTGCGGCCCGACCTCGATCCGGCGGTTCTTCTTGTGCTCGATGATGTCCCGGCGCATCTGCTCGCGCACCTGGAGATAGGCCCCGAGGGGCAGGATCGTCTCGGTGGTGATCGGCTTCATCGCTTCACTCCTTTCTCATTCTTCCCGCGCGAGCCCGTAGGCCCGGTGGAGGATCTCGATCGGGTGGAGGGGGCGCGGGGCGCCGGCGTCCTCCACCTGGAGGGCCGCCATCGAGCAGTCGGAGGCCGTGAGCTCGGCGCCCGCGCTCTCGATCCGGCCCACCAGCTTCTTCGCCTGCTTCGACGAGAGCTCGTAGTACTCCTTCTTCATGCCCCAGGTGCCGTCCATGCCGGAGCAGAGGTCCACGATGGTCACCTTGGCGCCGAGCAGCTTCATCAGCCGCTGGGCCGGCACCCCGATGTTCTGGACCTTGAGGTGGCAGGGCTGGTGGTAGGCCACGCTCTCGGGCCGCCAGACGAACTCCTCGACCAGGCGCTCCTCCTTGTGCAGCTTCCAGAGGAACTCGCCGGCGTCGTGGGTGTGCTCGGCCACCACCTTCGCCCGATCGTCGCCGAGGAGCTCGGGGTAGTCCTTGCGGATCATCAGGGAGCAGCTCGGCCCCGGGACGACGATCTCCTGCCCGGCCTCGACGGCGGCGTGGAGGGCCTCCAGGTTCGTCAGGCCCCAGGCCCGGGCGGTCTCGATGTCACCGCCGTCCAGGGCGGGCATCCCGCAGCACTTCTGATCGGGGATCACCACCTCGAAGCCGTTGTGCTCGAGCACCTCGACCAGCGCCTTGCCGGTGCCCGGCCAGTGCTGCTCCACCGAGCAGGTGTGGAAGAGGGCCACGGTCCCCTGCGGGGGGGCGTCCTCCCGGGGGCGGCTCGGGCCGCGCCGCGCGAACCAGGCCGAGAAGGTCTCCTCGGCGATGGGGGGCAGCTTGCGCTCCGCGGCGATGCCCATCGTCAGCTCGAGCATCTTCCGGGGCAGGCTGCCCGGAGTGTTCACGGCGTTGGTGAGCTTCGGCGCGATGCCCCCGATCTTCCCCACCAGGCCGGGGTTCCCCAGGAAGCGATCCTGGGTGGTGAGCCCCTCGTGCTTGGCCCGGACGGCCTTGGCCCGGAGCATCAGCGCCGGGAAGTCCAGCTCGTACTCGTGGGGCGGGATGTAGGGGCACTTCGGGAAGCAGAGCTTGCAGTTGTAGCAGAGGTCCACCACCCGCCACCGCTCGGCCGCCGTGAGCTCCGAGGCGTGCTCGTACTCGTTCTCGTCCATGGCGTCGAAGAGCGCCGGGAAGGAGGGGCAGAGGTTGAAGCAGAGACGACAGCCGTGACAGATGTCGTTGATCCGATCCATCTCCCGGTCGAGGTCGTCTCGATCGAAGAAGTCGGGGTGCTTGGGGTCGAAGCCTCGCATGGCGAACGTCTCCTGTGAGAGTGGGAGCGGTTCGAGGGAGCGAACTCGAGGGGGATAACACGAAGGGCCGCCGCGATCCCTCGCCGGCGGCCCTTGCCTCCGGCGCGCTCGATTCGGAGCGACCGGAGGCGGCGCCCAGCCGGCGAAGGGAGTGGAGCTATCCACCCCCGTCTCGAGCTGGGGGTTCGGGGGAGCTGACGCTCCCCCGACTAATCAAGTTCGGAGAGACCCTTCTCGAAGCGGCCGGCGTGCGACTTCTCGGCCTTGGCCAGGGTCTCGAACCACTCGGCGATCTCCTCGAAGCCCTCGTCGCGCGCGGTCTTGGCGAAGCCCGGGTACATCTCGGTGTACTCGTAGGTCTCGCCGGCGATCGCCGACTTCAGGTTGGCCTCGGTGTCGCCGATGGGCTCACCGGTGGCCGGATCGCCGACCTGGGCCAGGTACTCGAGGTGGCCGTGGGCGTGCCCGGTCTCACCCTCGGCGGTGTCCCGGAAGAGGCCCGCCACGTCCGGGTAGCCCTCCACGTCCGCCTGCTTGGCGAAGTAGAGGTAGCGGCGGTTCGCCTGCGACTCGCCGGCGAAGGCCTCCTTGAGGTTCTCGTGGGTCTTGGTTCCCTTCAGCTCTGCCATCTTCACGTCTCCTGCCCTGCTGGGGGTCTTCTCGGGTTTGCGGGATGACTCTCCTTATGGAGAATCGTTCTTGATTAGGGAATGGAGGTAGACCTCCCCCGATCCAGGGGGAGGCCCGGGAGCCGGCCGTCGCGGACCGGCTAGCCCGCGCTGCCGCAGTCCGGGCAGCGCCCGGTGAACTGCACGGAGTGGGTGAAGACCTCGAAGCCGCTCGCCTGCTCGGCCGGGACCTTCAGCTGGTCGAGGAGGCCACTGGAGAGGTCGACCACCCGCTTGCAGTCCACACAGATGAGGTGGTGGTGCGGCTCGGTGTTGCCGTCGAGGCGCATCCGATCGTGGAGGGGGCTGACGTCGGCGATGACTCCCAGGGCCCGGAAGGTGTCCACGGCCTTGTAGACCGTCGCCAGGGAGAGGGTGGGCATCTGGGCCCGGACCTTCTCGAAGAGGATCTCCGGGGAGGGGTGCTGATCGGTGGAGACGAGCTCCCGGTAGAGGGCCAGCCGCTGCGGGGTGACCGAGTAGCCGTTCTGGCGGCAGGCGACGACGAAGGCGTCCACTCGCTCCTGGATCTGCTCTGAATTCAGCATCTTGGCCCACCTCTTTCCCGATGGATAACGATTCTCCAAAACGATGGTCCTGGGTCGGGGTCCTGTCAAGGGAAGCGAAACGTTCTAGTCTCCGGCCATGGCTACCCTCATGGACCTCGTGGGCAAGCGCGCCCCCGCCTTCAGCCTGAAGGGCGATGACGGCGAGCAGCACGCGCTGAAGGACCACCGCGGCAAGGCGGTGGTGATCTACTTCTACCCGAAGGCCATGACCCCGGGTTGCACGACCGAGTCCCGGGACTTCTCGGCCTCGCTGAAGGCCTTCGAGAAGGCCGGCGCGGTGGTCCTGGGGATCTCTCCGGACGCCCCCGAGCGCCTGGCCCGCTTCCGGGAGAAGGAGGGGCTGACCCACGTCCTCCTCTCGGACCCGGACCACGTGGTCGCCGAGAAGTACGGCGCCTGGGGGGAGAAGAAGCTCTACGGCCGCTCCTTCGAGGGGATTCTGCGCTCGACGGTGCTGGTCGGGCCGCAGGGGAAGGTGCTGCGGGCCTGGCCCAAGGTGAAGGTGAAGGGGCACGCGCAGGCGGTGCTGGAGGCCCTCCTCGAGGGCTGATCCCGGACCGCGAAAAATCCGGGAAAAACCCCTTTTTCCCCGGTGGCGCAACGCGTCGCGTCGTGCCATGCTCCGCCCCGTTCGGCCCCCGGATCGGCCTCGTTTCGAGGACGTTTTCTCGGTCGGTCGGCGTTCGCTCCCCAACCTCTCCCCCTCTACCCCCCGTGCTCCAGAACGCGGGCGAGGCAAGTCGATGGCAACACCAGAGGCGAAGAACACCGAGACCGCCACCACCGAGCTCGATCAGGTCATCATCCGATTCGCGGGCGACTCGGGTGACGGCATGCAGCTCACCGGCACCCAGTTCACGAACACCAGCGCGATGGCCGGCAACGACCTCTCGACGCTGCCGGACTACCCCGCCGAGATCCGCGCGCCGGCCGGCACCGTGGCCGGTGTCTCCGGATTCCAGGTCGCCTTCTCCAGCAAGGAGGTCTACACGCCGGGCGATGAGCTCGACGTCCTGGTCTGCATGAACCCCGCGGCGCTCAAGCGCTATCTGCACGACGTGAAGAGCGGCGGCACCTTGCTCGTCAACTCCGGCGCCTTCACCGATCGCGGTCTGAAGATCGCGGGCTACGAGGAGAACCCGGTCAACGACGGCTCGCTCTCGGGCTACCGGGTGATCGAGATCGACATCACCGCGCTGACCGCCCAGGCGCTCTCCGAGACTGAGCTGACCCCCAAGCAGATCGATCGCTGCAAGAACTTCTACACCCTCGGCGTCCTCTATTGGATGTACAGCCGGGACCTCCAGCCGACGCTCGACTGGATCGCCGACAAGTTCAAGGGCAAGGGCAAGGAGAAGTTCGCCGAGGCCAACGCGCTCGCCCTCAAGGCCGGCCACGCCTACGGCGAGACCGCCGAGATCTTCCAGGGGCGCTACGAGGTCGGCTCGCGCAAGAACATCGAGCCGGGCACCTACACCGCCCTGAACGGCAACCGCGCCGTGGCCCTCGGGATGGTCGCCGCCTCCGAGCGCGCCGGCATCCCCCTCTTCCTGGGCAGCTACCCCATCACCCCGGCCTCGGAGATCCTCCACGAGCTCTCCTACCTGAAGCACCACGACGTGGTGACCTTCCAGGCCGAGGACGAGATCGCCGCCGCCTGCTCGATGGTCGGCGCCTCCTTCGCGGGTCACCTCGCCCTGACCACCACCTCCGGTCCGGGCCTGGCCCTCAAGACCGAGGCCATCGGCCTGGGCGTCATCGCCGAGCTGCCGATGGTCATCGTCAACGTGCAGCGGGGCGGCCCCTCCACCGGCCTGCCCACCAAGACCGAGCAGGCCGACCTGATGCAGTCGATCTACGGCCGCAACGGTGAGGCGCCGGTCCCCGTCCTGGCGGCCCGCAGCCCGGCGGAGTGCTTCCACGCCGCGGTCGAGGCCGCCCGGATCGCCGTGAAGTACATGACGCCGGTCATCCTCCTCACCGACGGCTACCTCGCCAACGGCTCCGAGCCCTTCCGGGTCCCCACCCTCGAGGAGCTCCCCGAGATCAACGTGAAGTTCGCCGACGATCCGGCGACCTTCCAGCCCTACTCCCGGGACGAGAAGACCCTGGCGCGGCCCTGGGCCATCCCGGGCACGCCCGGCCTCGAGCACCGCATCGGTGGTCTGGAGAAGCAGGACGTCACCGGCGGTGTCTCCTACGATCCGGACAACCACCACAAGATGATCGGCTACCGCGCCGAGAAGATCCGCCGGATCGCCAAGGACATCGAGGCCCCCGAGATCAACGGGGACGATAGCGGCAAGCTCCTCATCCTCGGCTGGGGCTCAACCTTCGGGGTCATCGCCACCACCGTCGAGCGGCTGCGCAAGGAGGGCAAGTCGGTCTCGCAGATGCACCTGCGGCACCTCTTCCCCATGCACGCGAAGGTGGGTGAGACGCTCAAGAAGTTCGACAAGGTGCTCGTCCCCGAGATCAACTTCGGGCAGCTCGACAAGCTCCTGCGCCTCGAGTTCCTCGCCGACAACCTGGTCTCCCTGGGCATCGCCCGGGGCCTTCCGCTCAAGACCGCCGACATCATGGCCAAGGCCAACGAGCTCCTGGGGTAACCGACATGACTTCCACAGCAACGACCGACACTCCCGTGAAGCTGACCAAGAAGGACTTCGACGCTGGCATCGACGTGCGCTGGTGCCCGGGCTGCGGCGACTTCGCCATCCTCGCAGCCGTGCAGCGGACCCTTCCCGAGCTGCCCTACAAGAAGGAGGACTACGTCTTCGTCTCGGGCATCGGGTGCAGCTCGCGCTTCCCCTACTACATGGCCACCTACGGCTTCCACACCATCCACGGCCGCGCTCCGGCCATCGCGATGGGCGTGAAGGCCACCCGCCCCGAGCTCTCGGTGTGGGTCGCCACGGGTGACGGTGACGCCCTCTCCATCGGCGGCAACCACTTCATCCACACCCTGCGTCGCAACCCGGACATCAACATCCTGCTCTTCAACAACCGGATCTACGGCCTGACCAAGGGGCAGTACTCGCCGACTTCCGAGACGGGCAAGAAGACCAAGTCCTCTCCGCTCGGCTCCATCGACCACCCCTTCAACCCGGTGAGCGTCGCCCTCGGAGCCGAGGGCACCTTCATCGCGCGAGTGGTGGATCGGGACGCGAAGCACGTCTCGGAGATCCTCAAGGCGGCCGCCCTCCACAAGGGCACCTCCTTCATGGAGATCTACCAGAACTGCCTGATCTTCAACGACGGCGCCTACAACCACATGACCGAGCGCTCGGTGAAGGCCGAGAACGTGCTCTACCTCGAGGAGGGGAAGCCCCTGCTCTTCGGTGAGAAGAACGAGAAGGGCATCGTCCTGGACGAGCTGGGTCAGCCCAAGGCCGTGCGGGTCGAGGACGTCGGCATCGACGCCATCCTCAAGCACGACCCGAAGTCGCCCGATCCCTCCTACGCCTTCATGCTCTCGCGCATGGGTCTCGACGGCGTCCTGCCCACGCCGGTGGGTATC
This sequence comes from Deltaproteobacteria bacterium, assembly GCA_029210625.1. Lineage (NCBI taxonomy): Bacteria > Pseudomonadati > Myxococcota > Myxococcia > Deltaproteobacteria bacterium. The sequence continues at coordinate 88,717 of JARGFU010000008.1, forward strand.
TTCCGCGCCGTCGAGCGGCCGACCTACGAGGACATGCTGCACAAGCAGATCGCCGACGCCAAGCCGGACGGCAAGAAGGCCGACCTCCACGACCTGCTCACCTCGGGCAGCTCCTGGACGATCAGCTAGCCCGCCGAGGCTTCCGGATCCGACGAAGGGGGAGTGGGGCCGTCCGGGCCTGCTCCCCCTTCTTCTCTGGTTTCTGCCTCGTCCTCGGACTCCCGGTCACCTTCGTCCTCTGACCGGTCGGCGGGCTCCACGGCGGGCTCCTCCGGGGGATCCTCCGCGAGGGAGGGCGTCGGTCCCGGCTCGGGCTCCGGAGGAGCCTCGAGCTCGACCTCCGGCTCCGGCTCCGGCTCCGGCTCGACCTCGGGCTCGAGCTCGGCTTCGGCCGCCGGCTCGGGCTCGGGAGGCTCCAGCTTCGGCGAGGCAAGGACCCTCTTCGCGAGGCAGGCCGAGGCGGAGCGCGGCGCCGGATCCCGGGGCAGGTAGACCCGCAGACCCTGCGGCAGCGAGATCCTCCCGGCCAGGGCCGCCTCGTCGAGGGCGGGGTTGAGGCGGGCGAAGGTCTCCTGCTCACCCTGCTCGAGGCAAGGCCCCCGGTAGAGCTGATCGAGGGTCGCGCTGCGCGGGAGCTCCAGGGGATGGAGGCGCACCGGAGGGCTCGCCACCCAGTCACCGAAGTGCTCGGCGCGAGCATCGAGGACCCTGCGCGCCGCGAGGAACTCGGCGTAGAAGTTCTCGCTGGCGAAGCCCCAGCTCGGCGAGCTGTAGCGAGCGATGAGATCGATCAGATCGCTCGAGCCCACCTGCCTCACACCCCGGGCCACGCCGTTGGGGCCGTGATTGTAGCCGGTCAGGGCCAGCGGCCAGTTGCCCAGGCGCTCGTAGTTGCGCCGGAGCATCCTGGCGGCCGCCCGGGCCGCCAGGATCGGATCACGCCGCTCGTCGTAGCCCGGCCCCCGACGCAGGCCCAGCTCCCGGGCCGTGGCCGGCATCAGCTGGAGGATGCCCGCCGCGCCGACGTGCGAGCGCGCGCCCGGATCGAAGAGCGACTCGACGAAGGGCAGCGCGGTGAGCTCCCGGGGCAGGCCCGCGGCAGCGAACTCCGCCGTCACCAGCTCCTCCCAGGCCTCGAAGCGGGCGATGCCTCCCTGGAAGCGATCGGCCAGCCCGTACTGCCAGCGTAGACGGCCGGCGGCACCGGCGATCATCTCGAGCCGACCGGCCTCCTCCAGCCGATCGTGGAGCTCACGAGCGAAGCCCTCCGGCCGGGCCCCGCGGCGCCGGGCTGCCTCGATCTCTCCCAGCGCCGCGCCGACCCGGGCGAGCTCCTCCTCGATCTTCGCCTTGCGGCCAGCCCGCCGCGCCAGGCGCTCCTCGCTCGTGCCGGTGTCCGGGAAGAGCCAGAAGGGGCCCAGGTCGAAGACGTGGTAGACGACGTCCAGGTGCCGGGTGTCGTGGATCACGACCTGGTCGCTCCGGTACCTCGAGTAGACGGACTCCCAGAACCGGACGTTCGGCTCCAGCGCCTCGGGTGCGGGGAACTCGGCCGGCACGGCCACCAGGGTGGTGGCGAGGAGGAGGAGACCCGCGGCCTGACTCATCCGCCGCTCGTCGCTCGCACCGCCGCGCCCAGGGCAGCTGCGCCAGGGGAGGGTGCCGGCAGCGCCTGGGGGCCCGCGCCCCTCGCCTCGGGGGCCTTCGGCTCCGTGGCGAGCTGCCGGGCCAGGTCGACCTCGGTCCGGATCGCCTCCAGGCGCACGCGCGCCTCGGGATCGACCTCGGCCGCGGCCCGCTCCTTGACCACCTTGTTCAGCGGGTGCTTCCCGGGGCCGGCGGCCCGGATGCCCTCGGCCAGGATCCGCACCACGGTGTTTCCTTGCGGAGCCTCGGTGCGCAGCAGCGCCGAGAGGATCTCCTCGGGGGCGGTCCGGGCGACCTCGGCCAGGGTCACCGCCAGCTCGGCCACCAGCCCGACGTCCTCGCGCCCGGCGTAGGCCGCCGAGAGCAGGCGGTCGAGCGCCGTCTCGTCGCCCTCGGCCGCCACGTCCGCCACCGAGGTGAGGACCGGCGTGCCCGCTCGATCCTGGGAGTAGGTCAGGGAGCGCAGCCTGCCGAGGAGCTCGGTCGTCGGCGCGAAGGTGTCCAGGAGGATCCGGCGTCCGACGTCCGGATCCGAGAGGAAGATCGCCTCGGCGACCACCGCCCGGATCAGGGGGTCCTTCTCCGTGCGCAGCGCCGAGCGCAGGAAGCGCACGTTGCGCGGGTCCCTCGCCCTGCCCAGGCTGGAGTAGGTCTGGAGGCGATCCTGGATCGCCTGATCGTCCTCCTGGGGGCCGTTGCCGAGCGCCAGGTTGCTGGTGGTGGGGCGCGGCTGCCCACCGTAGGTGGCCACCGCCGCGGCGATGGTGTCCACGCCCTCGATGATGGTCGAGTAGCGACCCGGGTGATCGTTCACGAGGATGGAGAAGGCCACGGTCTCCCCGGAGAGGGTGCGGGCATAGCCGCAGAGGGCCGAGACGTTCTCCAGGGTGCCGGTCTTGGCGCGCACCCGTCCGGCGGTGTCGGTGTCGTCGAGGCGATACTGGGTCGTGCCGTCCCGGCCCGCCACCGCCAGGGAGGCCACGAACTCGGGCGCCACCTGGAAGTGGTTCGCCGTGTGGGCGAGGATCGCGGTCATCTGCCGGGGAGAGAAGCGGTTGGTGTCGTTGAGCCCCGAGCCGTTCTTCATCACGTAGGCCCCGCGCGGGATGCCGACCTCCTTCTCGAGGAAGGCCTCGACGGCCTGCACACCGCGGGGCCAGCTCCCGGGGGGACCGATGGCCTCGGCGCCCACGGTCTTGAGGAGCTGCTCGGCGATGTGGTTCTGGGAGACCTTGTTCATCGTCGAGACGATCCGGCCCAGGGGCTGACTCAGCGAGCGGTGGAGGAGCTCGGCGTTGGCGGGTACGGTCCCCAGCTTGACCCGGCCCCGGGCGAACTTGATGCCTCGCCGCTTGGCGTACTCCTTGAGGGTGTGGCCGAAGTAGACCGGCGGGTTGTCGATGCGCCGGTAGTAGACCCCAGGGGCACCGTCGAGAGGGTGGCGCCCCCGCACCATGATCCGCTGCCGGGTACCCTCGCCGATGGAGGAAGGGATGTGCCGGCGCCGGGTGCGCTCGGCGGAGGTGGTGACCCGGTTGTCGATCACGAAGTAGTCCGAGGCGGGATCCACCGCGACGACGGCCGTCTCTCCGACCTTGGTCCCGGCGCGCACATGGATGGCGACGGCGTTGTAGTTCAGCGAGACCGCGCCGGTGGGGGCGATGTAGGCCCGATCCGAGCTCTCCTGCTCCCACCCCGGCCCCTCCCGCACGGTGTCGAAGTAGGTGTCATCGATGATGATGTCGCCGGTGATGCGGCGAAGCCCCAGCTGCCAGAGATCCTCCACCAGGCGGAACATCCGCTCGGAGACGAAGGTGGGGTCCCCCTCCCCCTTCACGTAGAGGTTGCCCTTGAGCACCCCGTCGGAGCCGATCGCCTGAAGGCCGTAGAGCTCGGTCTCGAAGCGGAACTCGGGGCCGAGCAGCTCGAGGGCCGCCGCCGCCGTGACCACCTTCATGTTGGAGGCCGGGTTGAGGAGGGTGTCGGCGGCCCGGGCGTAGAGGGTCGTGCCATCGCTGACCGAGCGAACGTGGATGCCGACCCGGGCGTCGTCGAAGCCCGAGTCGTGGATCGCCTTGCCGATGACCCGGGCGAGCTCCTGGCGGGCGGCGACCTGCTCCTGGGCGTCGAGGCGCCGGCGGGGGCCGTCGGAGCCCACCGGCTCGGCCAGCGCAGGCAGCAGGAGGAAGGCGGCCATCACACCCACCAGGGGGGAGAGGATCGTCCGTCTCATCGTCCTTCCGCTGCTGCGCCGCACTCGCCTGGAACCCCGGCCTTCTTTGCGTCCCTGGATCACTCAACCGCCTTCAAATCGGGACTTTTTCGGTTCGGGCGGTGTTCGAAGTGGGGGTAAGGTACCACGGTGGATCCGCGGCCCGCAAAATGCCGACCTCCATGGTTGCTGCTCTATTCCCTCTCGCTGCTGGTCCCCGCCTGCCGGGCGCCGGCCCCGCCCGCGGACACCCTCCGGGTGGTGGTGGACGCGGCCCCCGAGACCCTGGATCGGCGCTACACCCTCTCGGCCACCGCCCAGCGGATCGCCAGCCTCATCGCCCCGGGGCTGGTCCGCATCGCCGACGACGGCAGCATCGCCCCGGACTTGGCCGAGTCCTTCGAGCGGATCGGTGAGAAACGCTACCGCTTCGTCCTGCGCGAGGGCCTGCGCTTCCACGACGGCCGCCCCCTCGAGGCCGCCGACGTGGTCTACACCTACGGCTCGCTGAAGGATCCGGAGGCCGGCTCGCCCCTGGGCCCGAAGTACCAGGCCATCGCCAGGGTGGAGGCCATCGATGCGCGGACGGTGGAGATCGAGCTGGCGGAGCCCTTCGCGCCCATCCTCCTGGATCTGACCATGGGCATCGTGCCCCGGCCTGCGAGCGGGGAGGGCCCGGGCGCCCGGGAGCACCCCATCGGGGCCGGACCCTTTCGCTTCGCGGGCCGGCCGGACGAGGAGACCATCGTCCTCGAGGCCTACGAGGATCACCACGCCGGGCGGCCGGGGGTGGAGCGGCTGGTCTTCACGGTCGTGCGGGACGAGACCACCCGGGTCCTCGCCGCCCTCCACGGCGAGATCGATCTCCTGCCGGGTGGGGTCTCGCCGATCCTCCTGCCGCGCATGGCCCGCTCGGAGCTCCTCGAGGTAGAGCAGCGGCCCGGGCCGGGCTACGCCTACCTCGCCTTCAACCTCGACCACCCCCTGCTGGCCCGGCCCGAGGTGCGGCGCGCCATCGCCCACGCCATCGACCGGGAGGCGCTGGTGCGCTTCAAGTTCAAGGGCGCCGCGAAGCTCGCCGACTCGATGCTGCCGGCCGGGCACTGGGCCCACCGGGCCTCCGCGGCGCCGGCCTACGATCCCGCGAAGGCCCGGGCCCTCCTCGACGCCGCCGGCCTGCCGGACCCCGACGACGACGGCCCCGAGGTGCGCTTCCGGATCTCCTACAAGACCTCCACCGACCGCTTCCGCAAGTCGGTGGCCCTGGTGCTCGCCGCCCAGCTGGAGGCCGTGGGGATCGGCGTCGATCTGCAGGCCTACGAGTGGGGCACCTTCTACGGAGACGTGAAGCGGGGCCGCTTCGAGATCATCACCCTGAAGTGGACGCCGGTGATCGAGCCTCACCTCTACCAGTGGGTCTTCCACCAGGACTCGATCCCCTCGGAGGAGAACGAGTGGACCGGTGGCAACCGCGGCGCCTACCGCAACCCGGAGGTGGACCGCCTGATCGACGAGGCCGCCCGGGAGCTCGACCGAGAGCGCCGCGCCGCGCTCTACGCCGAGGTGCAGGAGCACCTCGCCCGCGATCTGCCCTACGTCTCCCTCTGGCACGAGGATCAGCTCGCCATCGTGCATCGCCGCACCGAGGGCTTCGAGCTCTCTCCCTTCGGCTTCTTCACTCCCCTGGCTGGAGTGTCGCTGCCTTGAGCCGCTTCTTCCTCGGCCGCCTCGCCTCGACCCTGGTCTCCCTGGCCGGCGTGACCCTGATCGTCACCCTCTTCCTGAACTTCATCCCGGGGGACCCGATCGAGGTGATGCTGGGAGAGCAGGCCGAGCAGGTCGACCGGGAGGCCCTGCGCGCCGCCATCGGGCTGGATCGGAGCGCCCCGGAGCAGGTCTGGATCTTCGTCCGGGACCTCACCAGCGGTGAGCTGCGCACCTCCCTGCCCCCCTTCCAGACCAAGGTGCTGCCACGGATCGCCGAGAAGATGCCCCGGACGATCCTCCTGGCCGTCGTCTCCGTGCTCTTCGCGGTGCTCCTGGCCATCCCCCTGGGGGTCTACAGCGCCCGCAAGCGGGGGAAGGCCGGCGACCACGCGGCGATGCTCTTCTCGCTGACCGGCGTGAGCCTGCCCCGGGCCTGGTTCGGTCCCCTGCTGATCCTGGTCTTCGTCGTCCAACTCGACTGGCTGCCCGCCCTCGGCGAGCCCGGGCCGACGACCATCGTGCTTCCCGCCCTCACCCTCGGCCTGGCGATGATGGCCATGCTCTCCCGGATGACCCGGGCCTCGGTCCTCGACGTGGATCGCGAGGACTTCGTGACCACCGCGCGCGCCAAGGGCCTCTCCGAGCGCACGGTGGTCTGGCGACACATCGTCCGCAACGCCCTCATCCCGGTGATCACCATCGTGGGCCTGCAGTTCGGCACCCTCCTGGCCGGCGCGATCGTCACCGAGAAGATCTTCAACTGGCCGGGGATGGGCACCCTCCTGCTGACCGCCATCCAGCAGCGCGACTACAACACGGTGCGAGCCTGCGTGCTCCTCTTCACCACCCTCTACGTGGGGGTGAACCTGCTCACCGACCTGGCCTACGGCCTGGTGGATCCGCGGGTGCGGGTCGGAGGGACGGCGCGGTGAGCCGCTGGCAGGTCTTCACGCGCGGCGCCCGACGCTACCCCGGCGCCTACGCCGGCGGGCTGCTGGTGGCCATCGTCTGCGTGGCCGCCCTGCTCGCCCCCTGGCTCTCGCCCTTCTCTCCCGAGGCGATGGACCTGCCCGCCGAGCTCACCGGCCCCACCGGGACCCACCCGCTGGGCACCGGCGACAACGGCGTCGACGTGCTCACCCACGTGCTCCACGGGGCGAGGGTGTCGCTCTACGTCGCGCTCTTCACGACCCTGATCTCGGTCCTGCTCGGCGTGCTGGCCGGGCTCTACGCCGGCTACTTCGGCGGCTGGGTCGACGAGGTGCTGATGCGCATCGTCGACATCCTCCTGGCCTTCCCCGGCATCCTCCTGGCGATCTTCATCACCGCCGTGCTGGGGCCCGCCATCGAGCACCTGGTGCTGGCCCTCGCCCTCACCGGGTGGGTGGGCTACGCCCGCCTGGCCCGGGCGCAGGTCCTCGCCCTGCGGGAGCGGGAGTTCGTCCTGGCGGCGCGGGCCCTCGGCGCGCGCACCCCCCGCATCTTCCTCAAGCACCTGGTCCCGAACATCGCCGGGCCGATCATCGTCCAGGCCACCTTCGGGCTGCCCGGCGTGATCCTGGCCGAGGTCGCCCTCTCCTTCCTCGGCCTGGGGGTCCCGCCGGGGACCCCCTCCTGGGGCGCCCTGCTCGAGGCGGGCGCTCAGTACCTCCTCGTGGCCCCGCACCTGGCCACCGCACCGGGCATCGCGGTGGTGATCACCGTGCTGGGCTTCAACTTCCTCGGAGACGGCCTGCGCGACCGCCTCGACCCTCGCTCCCACTGATCCACGCCTCCATGTCCGAGAGCCAACTCCTCCTCGCCACGGCCGCCTCGATCGCCTTCCTCCACACCGTCCTCGGACCGGATCACTACCTGGTCTTCACGATGATGGGGCGGGCGAGGGGCTGGACCTTGCGCCGCACCCTGGCCGTCACCTTCGGCTGCGGGGTGGGCCACATCCTCTCCTCGGTCCTGCTCGGGGTCGTCGGCCTCGTCTTCGGCGCCGAGCTCGGCGCCCTGGTCCGCCTGGAGGGGGAGCGCGGCGACCTCGCGGGGTGGGCGCTCCTGGCCGTGGGCCTCGTCTATCTCGCCTGGGGCCTCCGCCGCGCCGGCCAGCGCCGGCGGCACAGCCACCTCCACCACCACGAAGGCGTCGCCCACGCCCACGAGCACGACCACCACCGCGAGCACGCCCACGTCCACGACGCGAGGGCGGGCGGGAGCCTCGCCCCCTGGGCGATCTTCGTGGTCTTCGTCCTCGGCCCCTGCGAGGCGCTCATCCCCCTCTTCATGTACCCGGCCGCCCGGCAGAGCCCCTCGCTGGTGCTCTGGGTCGCCCTGGTCTTCGGCCTCGTGACCCTGCTGACGATGATGGCCTCGGTCGCCGCGCTCTTCCTGGGCCTGCGCCGCTTCGCGCTGCCCAGCCTCGCCCGCTGGGATCACGCCCTCGCCGGCGGGACGATCGCGCTCTGCGGCGGCGCCATCACCTTCCTCGGCCTCTAGAGGCCCCCTCTCCCGTGAGGCCCATGCGCACCACGCTCCTCCTCTCGCTTACGGGCTGTCCAGAGGATCCTCCGCCAGGAGAGAGCTGCGGCACCCCGCTCTTCGGCCGCCCGGCGGCGAACACCGACCTGGGCCCGGAGCTGTGCAGCGCGGCCTGCGCCTGCCAGGCCGCCCTCTTCACCGCCGGCACGCCCGACGGGGTGACGATCGACGCGCTGGCGGCGACCACCCTCCTCGACGCCCCGGCGGTGCCCGAGCAGGACCCCTACGCCGCCGGGACGGCGCCCGCTTCGCTGGGCGACCTGGTCTGCGCGGTGCTGCCGGAGATCGGGCAGCCGGGCACCTACCGCGTGCGCTCGCTGCCCCTGGGCCTGGCCGGCACCGCGCTGGTCACCCACCACGACGCCTGCGGGCTCTGCTCGTCGCTGCAGGACCTCTCGGTCTACATGCGCTACCCGGACCTCACCGAGCCGGTGCGCGAGTGCGGGCTGCGCTCGATGACCGGCACCGACGAGGAGGCCATCGCCTGCCTCGAGGCCCTCGGCTTCACCCGGCCCTGCGCGCGGATCTGGTTCTTCAACACCCGCAACACGCGCCGGGAATGCCTCGGCGAGTGCCTCCTCGCCCTCGACGAGCCCTACCACCTGCCCGACGGCAGCCTGAACGACGGCCTGCTCTGCGACGAGGAGAAGAGCGGCCCGGTCTTCAAGGCGGTCGCGGGCCGCACCCGCCGCAACACCGGCCTCGCCTCGGCCCTCTGCCGGCCCTGCGCCGAGGTGCGCCCCCTGGCTCACGACTACTCGGCCGTGATCGGAGAGAGGTAGCGGGCCGTGCGGATCGTCCGGCGCCACCGGCACGGCGACGTCGAGGCCTACGAGCTGGGCTACTCCCACCTCGGGCAGCCCTTCATGACCGTGCGCTTCTACCGGGTCGGGGATCTGCTCATCGACAGCGGCCAGAGCCGGATGCAGCCGGAGGTCGTTGGGCTCGCCACCGAGAGGCCCTTCTCCCGCCTGCTCCTCACCCACCACCACGAGGACCACTCGGGCAACGCCGCGGCGATCCAGGGAGCGACCGGCGCGCCGGTCCTCGGCCACCCCCTCTGCGCCGAGAAGCTGCGCGGCGGCTTCCGGATCCTCCCCTACCAGGAGCTCGTCTGGGGGAGGGCGGCCCCCCTCGAGGTCGCGCCCCTGCCGGAGGTGGTGGAGGGCGAGGGCGTGCGCCTCGAGCCGATCCACACGCCCGGCCACAGCAAGGACCTGACCATCTTCCTCGATCGGGAGCGGGGTCTGCTCTTCTCGGGCGACCTCTACCTGGCCGATCGCATCAAGTACTTCCGCGCCGACGAGCGGATCGCCGATCAGATCCGCTCCCTGCGGCGCGCCGCCACCCTCGACTTCGAGGGCCTGCTCTGCGCCCACCGGCCGGTGGAGACCGGCGGCCCCGAGCGCCTCCGGCGCAAGCTGGGCTTCCTTGAGGAGCTCGTGGGCGAGATCGCCCGCCTGCACGCCCGGGGCCTCGGTGCGCACGCCATCCGGCGCGCCCTCCCCCAGGACGAGGTCTGGGGGACCGTCGCCTTCACCCTGGGCAACGTGGGCTTCATCCACCTCGTCCGCTCCACGCTCGCCGCCATCGAGGCGGGGGAGCTGGAGGGCGATCGGGTTCGCGACGCCCTCTGAAGGCCTACTGCAGGCCGTCGTCGCCGAGCACCTGCACGCTCACGCCCTTCGGGGGGGTGAACTCGAACTGCTTCGCGTCGAGGCCGGTGTTCAGCTTCGCCTTGGAGAAGATGATGTGGTTGGTGTTGCCCTGGGCGTCGAACACCGTGGACTCGAGGACCTGCCCGGTCTTCGGGTCGACCACGAAGCGCAGGGAGGCGAAGCCCGGCTGCGCCGTCTTCGGCACCAGCTTCAGCGTGTTCTCGGCCGCCAGGGTGATGTCGAACTCGTCGGCGAGCTTGCCCTTGCCCCAGAGGAAGGTGATCGAGCTCGAGAGCGAGTCGGGCTCGAAGTTCGGGCGCTTGATGACGCTGTGATCCTCGGGGGAGTACATCCAGAGGGTCTCCCCGTCGACGATGAAGGCCTTGGGCCGGGGCTTCAGGTAGTCCCAGCGCATCAGGCCCGGCTTCTTGAAGGAGACCGTCCCGCTGCTCTTCGAGGTCCGGCCGAGGATCTTGTAGGTGTAGCGCTGCTCGAAGCTGGCCGTGAAGTCGGCGGTCTCCTCGTAGAAGGCCTGCACCTTCGCGGTGAGCGCCATCGCGGGCTCGGCGGCGTCCGGCGCGGCCTGGGGCCCAGGCGCGGTGACCGGGGCCGGCTTCTTCGGAGCCGGCTTCTTCGCCGGCTTCGCCGCGGCGGGCGCCTCGGGCTCGGCGGCGGCCTGGGCCAGGACCACCGGCGCGTGCTGGGCCGTGACGAGGATCACGGGCGAGGGCAGGGTCACGCTCACGGCCGAGGCGGCGAAGACCTGAGCCGCCACGAGGTTGAGGAGGGCGGTGGTGGTGCTGGCGGTGAACATGGGCGGCTCCTGTGCGCTGCCGGTGCGTATGGAGGGGCTGCGTTCAGTCGGTATCGACGGCAGCCAGCAGGGATGATTCAAGCTCGTCCAGGCGTACGGCCAGGCTGGGCGGCACCCGCCGGCCGGCGGCCGAACGATAGTAGCGCAGGCGCAGGAGCGCCTTGCTGGCCTCGTCGAGGTCGCCGGGGCTGCCCCAGGCCCGTCGGCGCTGCTCCACCGCGGCGGCGAGCGTGAGGGCCGCCGCCACCGAGACGTTGTAGCTCTGGGCCAGGCCGTAGATGGGGATCATCACCGCGCCGTCGGCGGCGTCGACCAGCTCCTCGGAGAGGCCGGTGGACTCGTTGCCCAGGAGCACGGCCGTCGGGCGCTTGAAGTCGACCTCGTGCAGGGGGAGCGCGTCGTCGCGCAGGGCGGTGGCCAGCACGGAGAAGCCGCGCGCGCGCAGGCGCTCGACGGCGACCTCGGGCTCGGGGTGGACGTGCACCTCGGTCCAGCGGTGGGTCGACTGGGTCACCCGGGGCGAGGGCCGAAAGGGCGCCTTCACCGAGTCGACGACGTGGATCTCCTGGATGCCCAGGGCCTCGCTGCTCCGGATCACCGCCGCCTGGTTGTGCGGATCGTGGATGCCCTGAAGGAGCGGCAGGAGGGTGCGGGTGCGGTGGCGCAGCGCCTCCTCGATCCGGTAGCGGCGCTCGGCGCCGATGATCCCCAGCGCGCGGAACTGCTGCAGGGCCTCGGGGAGGGTGTCGGTGAGGGCCTCGAGCTTCTCGAGCTCCTCTTCGGGCACCTTCGGGCGGGAGACCGCGGTCCGGCGGGGCACGGGGGTTCCGTCCGCGTGCAGCTTCTTCCGCCGGCTCACTCTTCGTCCCCGTCTCCGTCGTCGTCGTCGCCGTACCCGGCCTCTCTCTGCTCTCGCTCGGTCTCCAGGGCCTGGGCGATCGCCTCCAGCGCAGCATCGAGCACCGCCTCGACGCCTTCCCCCGTCGGCGAGGAGAGCAGGATCACCTTGCGCCCGATCTCCTCCTCGAGCAGCTGAGCCGCCGCCTGCGCGTCCGGCAGGTCGGCCTTGCTCACCGCGAGGATCTCGGGGCGCGCCGCCAGCTCCGCGCTGTAGCGCTCGAGCTCGCCGCGCAGGGCCCGGTAGTCCGCGACCGGATCGCGGCCCTCCTCGGTAGGCATCCCGTCGACGAGGTGCAGCATCACCCGGCAGCGCTCGACGTGCTTGAGGAAGCGATGCCCGAGGCCCCTCCCCTCCGCCGCGCCCTCGACGAGGCCAGGGATGTCGGCGAGCACGAAGGTCTCACCCTTGTGCTCGACCAGGCCGAGGTTGGGGACGAGGGTCGTGAAGGGATAGTCGGCGACCTTCGGCCGCGCCCGGCTCACCCGCCGGATGAAGGTGGACTTGCCGGCGTTCGGGAAGCCCAGCAGGCCCACGTCCGCCATCAGCTTCAGCTGCAGACGCAGGCGCCGCTCCTCGCCCGGCCAGCCAGGCTCGATCCGGCGGGGGGCCCGGTTCACCGAGGTGGTGAAGGCCTTGTTGCCCCGGCCTCCGTCACCGCCCCGGGCGACGACGAGGCGATCGCCGACCTCGGTGAGATCGCCGAGGAGCTCGTCGGTCTCCTCGTCGAAGACCTGCGTGCCCGGCGGCACGCGCAGCACGCGGTCCTCACCGGCGCGCCCGTGCATGTCCTTGCCCATGCCGTGGTGGCCGCGCTCTGCGCGCTGCAGCGGGTTGAAGCGGTAGTCGAGGAGCGTCGAGAGCCCCTCGTCGACGACCAGGATGACGTCTCCGCCCCGGCCGCCGTTACCGCCGTTCGGCCCACCCTTGGGCTCGAACTTCTCCCGACGGAAGGAGAGGCAGCCGCGGCCGCCGTCTCCTGCCTTCACCTGCAGGCGAACCTCGTCGACGAACTTCATGACGCAGGCTCGTGGCTAGCGTGAGGGCCGACCGGAGGATCCGATCGGCCCGATCGCAGCTTACGCCTCGGCGAGCGGCTGGACCGAGACCTGCTTCCGGTCCCGACCCTTGCGCTCGAAGGCCACGTGGCCGTCGATGAGAGCGAAGAGCGTGTGATCCCGACCCATCCCGACGTTCTTGCCGGGGTGAATCCGGGTGCCGCGCTGACGCACGATGATGTTGCCCGCCCGGACCTCCTCGCCGCCGTACTTCTTCACGCCGAGGAACTTGGGCTTGGAGTCGCGACCGTTCCGGGAGGAACCCTGTCCTTTTTTGTGAGCCATGGGTCAGGCCTCGATTCCGGTGATCTCGAGTTCGGTGAAGAGCTGACGGTGGCCCCGGATCTTGGACCAACCGTTCTTCCACTTCTTGAAGGAGATGACCCTCTTGTGCTTCGCCTCGCGCACGACCTTCGCCGTGACCTTGGCGCCGTCGACCAGCGGAGTGCCCACCTTGGGCTCGCTCCCGCCGATCATCAGCACGTCGAAGTCGAGGGTCGCGCCTGGCTCGGCGTCGATCTTCTCGACCCGCACCACGTCGCCCTTCTGGACGCGATACTGCTTTCCACCGGTGGCAATCACGGCGTACATCTCGATGCTCCTAACGAAAGATACTGCTGAAAACGTGGTTTCACCCCGCCGGATGAGCCCGAGGGCTTCATTCCCCGACGGCGCAAGGAGGCGGAAATTAGGCGGATGCCCCCCTCCCTGTCAAGGATCGGGATCGAGGATCGTCGCCGCCTCTCCCAGGAGGGCCCGCGCCCGGGCCGGCCCGTGGACGCCCGCGGCCCGATCCGCCGCCACCAGCCCGGCCAGGTGCTGGGCCCGCGCCCGGTCCGGATCGGCCGGGAGGCGCCAGGGGAGGTGCTCCCCGCCCGGGGGCGCCGGCTGTCCCAGGAGGCGCAGGGCCTCCCTCCGGAGGGTGGCGCTCGGGTCGGGCGGGAGCCCCTCCTCGTGACATTCGACGCAAACCTTTGAATTAACTTTGAAATCCTTGAGGGGGTGGCAGCCGAGGCAGGCTCCGGGGACCTCCCGGTGGGGGTTCTCCTCGCTGCCTCCATAATAGAGGTCGGCCACGCTGCTCCGGGGAGCCCCCTCGTCCGGGGGCGCGGCGTGGCAGGGCAGGCAGACCCGGACCTCCTCCGGCGGCGCCTCGATCCGCAGGTGGGGCGGGATCGGGGGCTGGCGCAGGCCGAAGGGGCCGGCGTCCTCCCGGTGGGGGGCGTGACAGGCCGCGCAGGCGATCCCCGCCGGGCCGGGCTGGGCCTCGCCCTCCGGGACCACCGGGCGGGAGAGATCGCCGATCGACTCCAGGAAGCCGCCGGTGGTGTGGCAGCGGGCGCAGGGCCCCCGCCGGGTCTCGGGCCGAAGGTCGGCGCGGCTCATGGCGCCCTGCCGCCACCGCTCGACCAGCCCGTAGCGGGGCGGCGCGTCGTGGCAGGTGGCGCAGACCGACGAGCGCAGGATCACCCAGCTCGAGCGGTGGTCCGGCAGGCTGCCCGGCCCATGACAGGGGGTGCAGCCGATCCCCGCCACCCGCCGCAGATCCCGGGGGAGGCTCTCCCAGGTGCCGGGCGCGCCCCGCTCGGGCAGGGCGAAGCCGAGCTCGCGCGCGACGTGGAGCGCGCCGCCATCCGGGAGGCCGGGCTCGGAGGTCCCGTGGCAGGCGATCGCGCAGCGCGGATCGAAGTCGGGGCCGAGCTCCCCCTCGAGGCCCCGCCGGCCGATGGTGCTCATGGCCCCGCGGGCGAACGCGCGCGCCTCGGCCGGGTGGCAGTCGGCGCGCCCGCAGTCCATCCGGGTGCGATCGTGGCGGCGGGCCGAGAGCTGCAGCTCGCTCCCGTCCGGGCGGCGCAGGAAGTAGCGCCCCGGCACCGTGGGCCGGAAGGTGGCGCGCCCCCCGGTGGCGGGCGCGGCGGGCGAGAGGGCCTCCTCTCCTCCGGCCGGGATCCGCGCCGGCGCGAGGTCGGCCTCCGCGAGCGCCACCGACTGCCCGAGGGCCACCGCGGGGAAGCCCGTCGCCCGGGGCCAGGCGTCGATCCGCAGCGAGCGCTCGTAGCTCGCCTTGCCGGCCAGGAAGCGCCCCCGCAGCTCCAGCCCGACCGCCTGCGCGGGCGAGCGCGGCACGACGCCACCCTCGGGGGCGGGCGGGGGCAGCGGCTCGACGAGGGCGACGGGGACGCGCCGGCCCTCCTCCTGCGTCGGATGGACGCGCTCCTCCCCGGCGGCGACGCGCCACTCGAGGCGCCCCTCTCCGGCCTCGGGGCAGCGGTCGGGGAGGTGGACCTCCCCCCGCAGCGCGCCGAGCACGCGCCGCGCTCCCCCCGCGCCATGGCGACCCTGGAGCTCGACCGGCAGGAGCTTGCCGCAGCCGGGCGCCTCCAGCTCGACCGGGCAGGCCCCGGGCAGCTCGAGGCGCACCCGGCGCCCCTGCCCCTCGGGCAGCACCTGGAGGAGGCGCTGACCGGGAGGCGCGCCGGGGATCGCCCTCATCGCCCCGGCCGGCGCCCAGCGCAGCGCGCCGAGCTCGAGGCCCGCGCCCGGCTCTCCCTTCACCCAGATCAGGGCGCAGGGCTTCTTGCTCGCCGGATCGGCGCAGGCGCCCAGCAGGAGGACGAGGCCGATCGCGATCGCGCGCCCGACGCTCACGGGGCCCCCTCCTCGCACTGGCCCAGGCGGCAGGCGCCGCCGCCGCAGTCGCGGGAGGTCCAGCAGGTGGGCGCCGGCGCCCGGGGCGGCAGGCAGTGGCCCGAGAGGCAGGCGGTGGCCTCCGGGCACTCGGTCTGGGCGGCGCAGGCCTGGCCCACGCGCGGCGCGCCCTCCGGACCCGGGGACACGCAGGCCCGGGGCTCCCCCGGCGCGAGGGTGAAGCGGCAGACGAGGTCGCCGGCCTCGTGGCCGGGCGGGAGATCGGGCGAGAGGTCCACGCAGATCCGCGGGTCTCCTCCGCAGCGCCAGGCGGGGTCGGGGGGGCCGGCGATCACCCCGGCGCTCTCGCCGTGGTGGCGGCAGATCACCACCCCCGCGGTCTCGGTGCACTCCCACTCCCCGTCGTCCGGGCGGCGAGGGTGAACGCGGCGACAGCCCCCTCCTGCCTGGCATCTCCAGGGACCGGCGCCCACCGCGCGCGGCCGACAGCGGCGGGCCTCACCCGCTCCCCAGCAGCGCCAGCCTCCGGGGACGTCGAGGGGAGGCACCGCTCGCGGCAGGAGGCGGGGCGGCCTTCCCTCCGCGGGCCAGCAGACCCGCAGCCCGGCGACGTCCAGGCAGTCGTCCGCGCCGTCGGCGAGGGAGGGGGCGGGCAGGGAGAGGCCCGGGCCGAAGCCCGGGGGTCCCGGAGCAGAGGGGCCGGCGCCGCGGCAGGCCCCCAGCCCGAAGAGGACGACGAGGAGGGACGACCTGAAGAGACCTACTGGCACGCCTGGGTGACGACGCCCGTACAGTTGCCCCGCGACTGCTGGTCGGTGGGGTAGTTCTCGCAGCACTGCCCCGCCGCGAGGCAGCAGTCGAGGCTGTAGAGCCCATCGGGATCACAGCCGCTCGGCGCGCTGTTGGTCTCGTAGCAGGTCCCCCAGCGGCCGTTGGCGTCGCACTCCTGGGTGCCCCAGTGACACTGGGAGGGCTCGTCGCACCAGCGGGTGGCGCCGGGCGCGCAGGCCTCGCACTCGGCGTCGGCGCAGTCGGTGTGCCCGTCGCAGTCGTTGTCCTCGTTGTCGCCGCAGGCCGCCTCGTACTGGGTGCAGCCGCAGCTGCCGGGGTTCTTGCAGTCCTGGTCGCCGCAGTCGGTCTTGCCGTCGCAGTCGTTGTCGACCCCGTCCCCGCAGGTGAAGGGATCGATCTCCACGAAGAACTGCGGCGTGCAGCCACCGTTGAGGCAGGTCAGGTCGAGGATGCAGTCCGGATCGTCGCAGTCGCGCAGGCCATCGCAGTCGCTGTCGTCCCCGTCGTTGCAGCCGCTCTCGGTCGCGTCGCAGACGGAGCAGGAGGTGCGGCAGTCGGGGTCCTGACAGTCGGTGAGGCCATCGCACTCGTCGTCCGCGCCGTTGGCGCAGATCTCGACCTCGCCGGTGCAGACCACGAGGCCGTCGGCGCCGTCGCAGTCCTCGTCGATGCCGTTGCCGGCGACCTCGGTGGCGGGGAGCACCGCGCCCTCGCAGGTGCCCCAGGCGTCGAGATCGCCGAAGGTCTGGCAGACCTGAGCGCCGTCGCGGCAGGCCCCCTTCCCCCGGCGCTCGGCCGTCCCCGGCCAGCAGGTCTGGGCCGCGCCGACCGTGCAGGGGCAGCCCTCGTCGATCACGCCGTCGCCGTTGTCGTCGAAGCCGTTGCCGCAGAGCTCGCCGTTGTTGCCGCCCCCGTCGCCGCCGCCGCCGTCGGTCGCGCCGCCGTCGGTGCCGCCGTCGGTGCCGCCGTCGTTCTCCCACCAGTTCCCGCCGTCGTCGCCGCCGAGGGAGACGCAGAGGTTGTCCATGCAGGTCTGGTCGGCCGCGCAGTCACCGCTGTGGGTGCACTCGACCCCGGCGTCGCGCTCGCAGCCCGCGCAGGCGGTGGCGCCCGGCAGGGCCGCCACCAGGCACCACAGGATCAACGTTCTGGCTCGCATCGTCACCCTCGCTCCTCTCGCGTTGCCGCCCCTTTTCGAACGCCTTCAAACTAGCACCCGGCGCGCCGCCCCGGGAGACGGCGGGCACCCGCGGCCGGGGAGACGTAAGGGCCCTTCCGCGGGCCTCTCCCGCAGCCTCTCTTTCGTACTACTTTCTTGGCCATGCCCTGGAAGACCTCTCCTCCCCGCTGGCTGCTGGCCACCGGACTGCTCGCGGCGCTGCTCCTGCCGCGCGCCGGACGGGCCGCCACCCCCACCCTCCTCGGCGAGGCCCTCCGCCTCGGCCCGGCGACCTACCAGAGCGAGGAGGCCGGCGCGCCGGCCGAGCCGGAGGCCAGCCCCGCGCCGGCGCCCGAGGCGGCGCCGGAGGAGACGCCCCCGGCCGCCGCGCCGGAGGCCGCGACCGAGGAGCCGCCCGCGCCCGAGGCCGCCACCGCCGTGGCCGCGCCGGCCCCCGAGGCGCCCGCCGCCGCGAGCGCCCGCGTGAAGCGACCCTGGGCCCACGAGCTGGTGGCGGGCCTGATCGCCGGCTCCCTGAGCCTGCCGACCACCGCGATCATCAGCGGCGCCATCGGCCGGGGACCCGGCAACCTCCTGGCCGCGGCCCTCCCCGCCGCCCTCCTCTACCTGGCGCTCCCGCCGCTGGCCGTGACCTTCGCCTCCTACGGGGTGGGCCTCTTCTTCTCCGACCGGGAGATCGGCTGGTCGCCCGCCTTCTGGCTGGCCCTGGGGGTGCAGGTGCTCGGCTTCGCCCTCACCGCTCTCTCGGGCTTCAACACCCAGCGGGCGAACGATCTGGTGGCCATCACCGCGGTCCACACCCTGGCGCTGGGGGCGGTCGTCACCCTCACCCTCCCCTGGGGGAAGCCATGAGCCGCGCCCCTCGCGTCGCCCTCCTCCTCTCGGTGCTCGCGCTCCTCGGCGCCGGGGAGGCGCGCGCCCAGAGCTGCCCGAGCCGCGCCTTCTACCCCACCGACGTCTGGTCCTCGCGGGCCGGCCTGGTCGAGAGCTCGCGCGCCGCCGAGATCGCCGCGCTCGAGGACTACGCCTTCACCCTCCAGGGCGAGGACGCCGAGCGCCTCGGCCCCCGCACCGACGCGGTGCTGATCGTCCAGGGCGGCGAGATCGTCTACGAGCACTACGCCCGGGGCTGGACCTACCAGATGCCCCACCTGGCCTGGTCGGTCACCAAGTCCACCATGAGCGCGCTGACGGGCATCGCCGTGGGCAGCGGCCTCCTGAACCTCAACGACTCGATCTGCATCCACGTCGAGCCGGCCCTCGAGGAGCTCTGCGACGTCACCGTGCAGGATCTCCTCGAGTTCGCCAGCGGCATCGACTGGAAGGAGACCTACGAGAACGAGTCGAACCAGCAGTCCTCGGTCCTCGCCATGCTCTACGGCGAGGGCCGGGAGGACGTGGTGCGCTTCATCACCTCCCACCCGCTGCGGCACCCCCCCGGCGAGACCTACACCTACTCCTCGGGGGACACGACGCTCCTCGCGGGCGTGCTCGCTTCGGCCTTCGAGCCCCTCCACGGCCGCGAGTGGCCCCACGCCCTGCTCTACGAGCGCCTCGGGATGCGGACGGCGGTGCTCGAGCGCGACGCCCGGGGCGTCCCCATCGGCTCCAGCTACCTCTACGCCACCGCCCGCGACCTGGCCCGCTTCGGCCTCTTCGCCCTCGACGACGGCTGCTGGGAGGGCGCCCGCCTGCTGCCCGTCGGCTGGATGGACAGCTCGACCACCGTCTCCCGTCCCTTCGAGAACGATCCCCGGGAGACCGGCGAGACCGACGTGCAGGGCTGGCAGTGGTGGCTCAACCAGCCGGTGCCGGCGCAGGAGGTGAGCACGCCCTACCCCGCCCTGCCCGAGGACGCCTTCATGGCCAACGGCCACTGGGGTCAGCAGATCGTGATCATCCCCTCGCTGGACATGGTGATCGTCCGGGTGGCCGACGACCGGGACGGCAGCTTCGAGCGCAACACCTTCTTCGAGCTGGCCCTCGCCGTGGGGAGGGAGACGCCATGAAGCGCCTGCTTCTCCTCCTCGGCCTCGCCGCCCTCACCTCGGGCGCCGCCGCCTGCGGTGACGACCACCCGCGGCCCTACGCCAACAACGACCTCGAGCTGATCACCGCCTACACCGCGAAGGAGGTCTGCTCCTGCCGCTTCGTGATGAACCAGACGGCCGAGTACTGCCAGGCCTGGACCAAGGCCAGCCCGCCGGTCGCCACCTTCCGGGTGGACGAGAAGCACAAGGTCGTCTCGGCGGCCGCCCTCGGCCTCTGGAGCGGCCGCGCCCGGTGGATCTCCGCCACCGAGGGCTGCCGCCTGGAGCGCGCCAGTGAGTAGCGCCTGGAGTCAGCGCTTCGTCCTCGAGGAGGGCCTCGACTTCCTCAACCACGGCTCCTTCGGAGCCTGCCCCCGGGCCGTGCTCGACCACCAGCAGGCCCTGCGCGAGGAGCTCGAGCGGCAGCCGATGAGCTTCATGGTGCGCCGGCTGCAGCCCCGGCTGGACGAGGCTCGCGCCCGGCTGGCCGCCTTCGTCGGGGCGAGCCCCGCGGACCTGGTCTTCGTGAACAACGCCACCACCGGGGTGAACGCCGTGCTGCGCAGCCTCGAGCTCCAGGCCGGCGACGAGCTGCTCACCACGAGCCACGCCTACAACGCCTGCGCCAACGCCCTGCGCTTCGTCGCCGGGCGGGCGGGGGCGACGGTGAAGGTGATCGAGCTGCCCTTCCCCCTGAAGGATCCGGCCGAGGTCGTCGAGCGCGTCCTCGACGCGGTGAGCGATCGCAGCCGCCTGCTCCTGATCGACCACATCACCAGCCCCACCGGCCTGGTGCTGCCCATCGAGGCGATCGTCCCCGAGCTCGAGCGGCGCGGGATCGCCGTGCTGGTCGACGGCGCGCACGGCCCGGGGATGGTCGAGCTCGACCTGCCCGCCCTGGGGGCGAGCTACTACACCGGCAACTGGCACAAGTGGTGCTGCGCCCCCAAGGGCGCGGCCTTCCTCTGGGTCCGCGAGGATCGCCGGCGCGAGGTGCGCCCGGTGGTGATCTCCCACGGCGCCAGCCTCGAGGCGGCGGGCCTCGACCGCTTCCACCCCGAGTTCGACTGGGTGGGCACCGACGATCCCACCGCCTGGCTCAGCGCCGCCGAGGCCCTGCGCTTCCTCGAGGCCACGGTCGAGGGGGGCTGGCCGGCGATCCGGGCGCGGAACCGCGCCCTCTGCCTCGAGGCGCGCGATCTCCTCTGCGAGGCCCTCGAGATCGAGCGGACCGCCCCCGACGCGATGATCGGCACCCTGGCCGCCCTCCCCCTCCCGGACCGGCCCCGGCCCGAGGCGCGCCCCCACCTCGACCTCGACCCCCTCCAGGAGGTCCTCCTCGCGGACCACCGGATCGAGGTGCCCATCGTCCCCTTCCCCGCGCCGCTCGGCCGGCTGGTGCGCATCTCGGCGCACCTCTACAACCACCGGGCCCAGTACCAGCGCCTCGCCGACGCCCTGCCCGCGGCGCTGGAGAAGGTCGACTCCCGAGCCTGACGCCTGAGGAGAGGATGAACGAGAAGAGCCTCGACCGTCTGATCGCGACCCTGCCCTGCGCGCTCTACGAGTACGTGCGCTGGCCGGACGGCAGCAGCAAGTTCATCTACGTGAGCGCGCAGGTCGAGGACCTCTTCGGCTGGAGCGCCCCGGAGGCCATGGAGGACGCGATGAAGCTCTGGGGCGCGGTGCACCCGGAGGACCTCGAGCGGCTGCTCGCCGAGGACAAGGAGGCCAACGAGAGCCGGACGCGCTTCGACTCCGAGTTCCGGATCCTCGCCCGCTCCGGCGAGACGAAGTGGCTCCACCTGACCTCGATGCCCAGCGACGAGACCCACGAGGGCCAGGAGATCTGGCGTGGCGTGATGCTCGACGTCACACCCCGCAAGAGCGCGGAGCTCGAGCAGGAGCGGCTGCGCGGAGAGCTGAAGGTGGCCCACGCCGACCTCGAGGCCCTCTCCGGGCTGCTCCCCATCTGTCTCTACTGCAAGAAGATCCGCGACGACGCCGGCTACTGGCAGAAGGTCGAGAGCTACCTCGCCCGGCACAGTCAGGCGAAGTTTAGCCACGGCTGCTGCCCCGACTGCGCCGATCGGCTCTCCCACGAGGCCGGCCTCGAGGCCACGGCCGAAGAGGCGAGCTAGAGAGGAGCGAGGACGAGCGCGGACCATGCCGACCTTCGTCGAAGAGCTCTGCCCCCGCTGCGGGGCGCCCCTGCCGGCCCGGGCCGCGACCGGCATCGTGCACTGCGAGTACTGCGCGACCGAGCTGATCCCGGAGTACGGCAGGCTGCGCCTGGTCGAGACCCGCGACGAGGATCTGCCGGATCCGGACCGCCCCCGGCTCTGGATCGGCGGCCGGCGCTACGTGCTCCTCGGGAGGCTGGCGAGGGGGGAGTGCTCCGACGTCCACCTCGGCCGCCGGGATCACCGGCTCACCGAGCAGGTGGTGGTGGCGGTGCTGCGGGATCCGGAGCACCGCGAGCGGCTCGCGCAGGCCTGGTCGATCCTCGAGGCCCTCCAGCGCTCCACCCGCCAGGGCCGCGACCACTTCACCCGCCTCCTGCCCCAGCCGGTCGCGCACGGAGAGGCTCGCCTGGGACTCCACGGCACCGAGGGCAGCGTCCCGGTGTCGGTCTTCCGGCACGCCCCCGGCTTCATCCACACCCTCGAGGACGTCCGGCAGGCCTACCCCCGGGGCGTCGCGCCCGAGGCGGCGGTCTGGCTCTGGAAGCGGATCGTCGAGCTGCTCGCCTGGCTGCACCAGTCCGACCAGGTCCACGGCGGGGTGCTGCCCGAGCACCTGCTGATCCATGCCCGGGATCATGGCGTGCGCCTCGTCGGCTGGTCGCGCTCGGTCCGCGCGGGCGAGCCGCTGCCGGCCTTCACCGCCGCGCGACGCGAGCTCTACCCGGAGGCTGCCTGGGCGGGCGGCGAGGCCCGCCCGGCGACCGATCTCACCATGGCCGCCCGCTGCATCCGCTGGACCCTCGGCGACACGCCGGCGCCGCCCCCCCTCGACGATCTGCTGGAGCGCTGGGCCACCGGCGAGGGCCGAGGCGAGGGCTGGGCGCTCCTCGAGGCCATCGACGCGGCCGCCCGCCAGGCCTTCGGCCCACCCCGCTACGTACCCTTCCCGATGCCGGGCTGGCCCGGCCTCGAAGCCTAGAAGAGGAGAACCACGATGGGCTACGGCTCCTATAGCTATGACGCGCACCAGGCGCTCACCCGCTCCCGCCAGGGGCTCTCGGCCGACGCCGTCTTCACCCAGACCGTCATGCACCCCGCGATGGACCCCAAGGGCGTCCGCTTCCGCGAGTCGCGGGACAGCGAGGCGCACCCCGACTCCCTGGGCATCGTCTTCGCCCTCGACATCAGCGGCTCGATGGCCCAGATCCCGGTCAGCATCGCCTGCGAGCAGCTGCCGGGCTTCATGAAGCTCCTCGAGGACTGCCGGGTGGCCGACCCCCAGGTCCTCTTCATGGCTTTCACCGACCTGCAGGGGGACGGCCGCCCGCTGCAGGTGGGGCAGTTCGAGACGACCGCCGAGCTGATGGACCAGTGGCTCACCCGCTGCTCCCTCAAGGGAGGCGGCAACGAGCTCTACGAGCTCGCCATGCACTTCGCCGCCCACCACACGGCGATGGACTGCTGGGAGCGGCGTCAGAAGAAGGGCTACTTCTTCATCACCGGCGACGAGCCCACCAGCGAGACCCTCTCCGCCGCGGTGGTCGAGCGCTTCCTCGGCACCAGCATCCAGGACCAGCCCCTCGAGGCGGTGGTGGAGGATCTGAAGAAGACCTACGAGCCCTTCTTCCTCATCCCCGACCGGAGCCGGGGCTCGCGCATCGCCGACTTCTGGCGGCGCTACCTGGGCGACCGCACGATCGTGCTCGAGAGCCCCGACGACACCTGCGGGGCCGCCGCCGGCCTGGTCGCCCTCGGCGAGGGCACTGTCTCCGATCTCTCCGAGCTCCAGGCGCGCCTCGTGGCGGCCGGCACCTCGAAGGCCCGCGCGGGCGCCATCGCCGGCGCCCTGAAGCCCTGGGCCGAGAGCAGCGAGCGGGGCCGGTAGCGCGGCGATGGGCTACGGCGCCTACAGCTACGAGGCCCACCGGGCCCTCACCCTCACCCGCCAGGCGAAGCCCGCCCAGGAGGTCTTCCAGCAGCGCGCCTGCCACCCGCTGATGGATCCGCAGGGCATCACCCTGCGAGAGAGCCGGGACTCCCCCGAGCACCCCGAGTCCCTCGGCATCGTCTTCGCCCTCGACGTCACCGGCTCGATGGGCGCCATCCCCCAGAAGCTCGCGACCCGCGACCTCCCGGGCTTCCTCCAGCGCGTGATCGCCCTGGGGATCGACCACCCCCAGGTGCTCTTCCTGGGCGTGGGCGACGCCACCGGCGATCGCGCACCGCTGCAGATCGGTCAGTTCGAGTCCACCGCCGAGCTGATGGATCAGTGGCTGACCTCCTGCTGGCTGGAGTCGGGGGGCGGCCGCGGCGATCGCGAGTCCTACGAGCTCGCCCTCTTCTTCGCCGCCCGCCACGTCGCGATGGACTGCCACCTCAAGCGCGGGCAGCGGGGCTACCTCTTCCTCACCGGCGACGAGAAGCCCTACCCGCGCCTCGCCCGCCAGATCGTCCTCTCGGTGCTGGGGCACGAGATCGACACCGACTTCCCGACAGCCGCGGTGGTCGAGGAGGTGCAGCACCTCTTCGAGCCCTTCTTCCTCATCCCGGATCTGGCCCGCCGCTCGGCTTGCGAGCGCGAGTGGCGCGACCTGCTGGGCGACCGGGTCGTCTGCCTCGAGCACCCGGACGACACCTGCCTCGCCGCCGCCAGCCTGATCGCCCTCGACCGCGGGCTGCGCGACCTCGATCAGATCGCCGCCGGCCTCGCCGAGGACGGGGAGCCGCGGGAGCGGGTGAACCGCATCGCGCGGGCGCTGATGCCCTTCGCCGCCTCGCTGGGGCGGGACGGCTGCCCCTCGCCCTCGATCGACCCGGGCGTCCCCGTCCCCGGGGTGGCGATGGGCGCCTCGCCCTACCGCCTGCCGGACGACTAGGGCGCCGTGGCCTCCCGGGCGTGGATGGTCGTCGACCTCGGCTTCGGCGACGCGGGCAAGGGCGCGGTCACCGATCACCTCGTGCGACACGAGGGCGCGCGCTGGGTGATCCGCTTCAACGGCGGCGCGCAGGCTGGCCACAACGTCGTCAGCCCGCAGGGGCGGCACCACACCTTCTCCCAGCTCGGCGCCGGCACCTTCGTGCCCGGCGTGCGCACCTACCTGGCCCCGCCGGTGGTCTTCCACCCCGGCGCGGTGCGCTTCGAGGCCGCGCACCTGCGGGAGGTAGGCGTCGAGGACGCGCTGTCGCGCCTGCACCTCGCCTCCACCTGCCGGGTCACGACCCCCTTCCACCAGGCCCTCGGGCGCCTGCGCGAGCTCGCCCGCGGCGCCTCGCCCCACGGCACCTGCGGGGTCGGCGTCGGCGAGACGGTGCGCGACGCCCTCGACCACCCGGGTGACGTGCTGCGCGCCGGCGACCTGCGGGACGCCGATCCGGGCGAGCGGCTCGAGCGGATCCGCCACCGGTGTCTCCGGGCGGCGGAGGCGCTCGCCCTCGACCTCTCTGACCCGCGCTGCGAGGAGGAGCTCGCGCTCCTGCGCGACCCCGAGGTCGTGCTTCGCTGGCGCGAGCTGATCGCTCCGGTCCTCGAGGCGATCCACCTCGAGGAGGACGAGGCCCTCGACGACGCCACCTTCGGCGAGGGGCCGCTCGTCTTCGAGGGGGCCCAGGGCGTCCTCCTCGACGAGCGGGCCGGCTTCCATCCCCACACCACCTGGAGCCGCTGCACCAGCGAGGGGGCCGAGGGCTGGCTCGCCGCCCGGGCGCTGCCCCAGCTCCCCCTTCGCCTCGGCGTCCTGCGGATCTACGCCACCCGCCACGGCCCGGGCCCCTTCCCCTCCGAGGCCCCCGAGCTCGCCTCCCTCCTGCCCGAGCCCCACAACGGCGGGCCCGGCTGGCAGGGTTCCTTCCGCCGGGGCTGGCTCGACCCGCCCCTGGTTCGTTACGCCATCGCCGCGAACGGCGGGATCGACGGCCTCGCCCTCACCCACCTCGATCGCCTCGGCGCGCTGCCGGCCTGGCAGCAGGTGGAAGAGCACGAGGGCCTCGACCGCCCCCTCGCGCCCCCGCCCGCCCCGGGCGAGGACCTCGAGGCCCAGGCGGCGCTGGGCCGCGCGCTGGCGAGCGCGACCGCGCGCCTCGCGCCGATCCGCGCCCGCGGCGAGGCGGCCTACCTCGCCTGGCTGGAGCGCACCCTGGAGGCGCCGGTCCGCTTCGTGGGCCGGGGGCCCGCCAGCGGCGCGCTGCGCTGAACCTACCCCCTCGCGGGGCGCCGCTTGACAAGCGCCACGCCATGGCCTTGTCTGCGCCCGCTTCTCGAACCCTCTTTTCTTGAGCAATGGAGACCGGCGTGAATCGATGGATCTTCCTGACGACGATGGTGGCCGCGGCGGCGGCCTGCACCCCCAGGACCGGTGAGGCGCCGAGCGAGGCGGTGGAGAAGATGACGAAGAGCGAGGGCGAGACCCAGCCGGCGAAGGACGAGGCGAATACGCCCCGCAGCGAGGCGGCGAAGGCCTATGAGGCCGAGTGCGACGCCCTGCTGAAGACCACGAAGGAGCAGATCGCCGCGCTCGAGGCTCTCGAGGGCGAGAAGACCGTCGACTCGGTGCTGGAGCCCCTCAACGAGATCTGGATCGGCCTGGACCGGGGCGCGAACACGGCCTCGCTGATGCGCGAGGTCCACCCGGACGCCTCCTTCCGCGAGGTCGCCGACCGCTGCGAGCAGGAGTTCGAGAAGCTGGTCACCGCCCTGGGTCTCTCGCGGCCCCTCTTCGACGCGGTCTCGGCGCTCGACGTCAGCCAGGAGGACGAGGTCACCCGGCGCCTGGTCGATCACCTGCTGCGGGACTTCCGCCGCTCCGGCGTCGACAAGGACGAGGCCACCCGCAAGAAGGTCACCGCCCTCCAGGAGGAGCTGGTCACCATCGGCCAGGCCTTCGGCAAGAACATCCGCGAGGACGTCCAGAAGATCGAGCTCGACTCGGTCGAGCGGCTGGCCGGCCTGCCCCAGGACTACATCGACGCCCACGCCCCGAACGAGGCGGGCAAGATCATCATCACCACCGACTACCCCGACTACATCCCCTTCCTCACCTACGCGAAGGACGACGCCGCCCGGCTCGAGCTCTACCGGGTCTTCAAGCAGCGCGGTCACCCCCAGAACCTGGAGGTGCTCGGGCAACTGCTGAAGAAGCGCCACGAGCTCGCCACCCTGCTGGGCTACGAGAGCTGGGCCGCCTACGTCACCGAAGACAAGATGATCAAGAGCAACGCGGCGGCTCGCGACTTCATCGAGAAGATCGCGAAGGCCTCGAAGGCCCGCGCGGACCGCGACTACGCCGAGCTGCTGGCGCGCCTCCAGAAGGAGCTACCCGAGGCCAAGGAGGTGGGCGACTGGCAGAAGGGCTACCTCGAGGAGCTCCTGAAGAAGGAGAAGTACGCCTTCGACTCCCAGAAGGTCCGGGAGTACTTCACCTACGCCAAGGTGCGCGACGGCATCTTCGCCATGACCGGCCGCCTCTTCGGCGTCGAGATCCGCAAGGTCGAGGCCGAGACCTGGCACGAGAGCGTCGAGGCCTACGAGCTGCTGGATGGCGGCCAGGTCATCGGCCGCTTCTTCCTCGACATGCACCCCCGCGAGGACAAGTACAAGCACGCCGCCGCCTTCCCGATGGTCACCGGCATCGTCGATCGCCAGGAGCCCATGGCCACCCTCGTGTGCAACTTCCCCGCCGAGGGGCCGATGGAGCACGACCAGGTGCAGACCTTCTTCCACGAATTCGGCCACCTCATCCATCACCTCTTCGGGGGTGATCACCGGTGGGTCGAGGTCTCGGGCTTCCGCACGGAGTGGGACTTCGTCGAGGCGCCCTCCCAGATCCTCGAGGAGTGGGCCTGGGACGCCAGCACCCTGAAGACCTTCGCCACCAACGCCAAGGGCGAGCCGATCCCCGACGAGCTGGTGAAGGCCATGCGCCGGGCCCGCGACTTCGGGAAGGGGACCTTCACGGCGCACCAGATGTTCTACGCCTCGGTCTCCCTGAACTTCTACGAGGCCGATCCCGCCACCATCGACACGACGGCCCTGCTCAAGGAGCTGCAGGCCCGCTACAGCCCCTTCGCCTACGTCGAGGACACCTACTTCCAGACCAGCTTCGGCCACCTCTACGGCTACTCGGCGATCTACTACACCTACATGTGGTCGCTGGTGATCTCGAAGGACCTCTTCAGCGTCTTCCAGAAGGAGGGCATCACCAACCCCGAGGTCGCCGCGCGCTACCGCAAGCTCGTGCTCGCGCCGGGCGGCTCGAAGGACGCGGCGGTGATGGTCCGCGACTTCCTCGGCCGCGACTACGGCTTCGAGGCCTACGAGGCCTGGCTCAACGCCGGCGACTGATCGAGCTGCTCGCGGAGCTTCCGGGCGAGCTCCTCGATCCGGTAGGGCTTCTGCAGGAAAGCGCAGCCCTGCTCCATCAGGGCTGCGGTCGACTGCTCGACGCTGTAGCCACTGGAGAGCAGGACCCTCGCCTCACAGGGGATCTGCCGGATCCGCTCGAAGGTCGCCGGACCGTCGAGCCCCGGCATGACCATGTCGAGGATGATGAGGTCCACGCGGGCCGGGTCCGCCTCGAGCAGCTCGAGGGCCGCGCGACCGCTGCTGGCGGTGAGGGTCCGGTAGCCGAGCATCTCGAGGAGCGGCTGGATGGAGCTCAGGATCAACGCCTCGTCGTCGATGACGAGGATGGTCTCGCTGCCCCCCGGGAGCTCTTCCGCCACCTCCTTGCGCTGCACCGGCTCCTCCTCCGGCTCGGCCGGGACCAGGACCCGGAAGGTCGAGCCCTCTCCCGGCGCGCTCTCCACCTCCACGGCGCCACCGTGGTTGCGGACGATCCCGTAGGCGGAGGCGAGGCCGAGGCCCGTGCCGCGCTCCTGTTCCCGGGTCGTGAAGAAGGGCTCGAAGATCCGGCGGCGGACCTCCTCGGTCATGCCCACCCCCGTATCCACGACGGCGATGCAGACGTAGACGCCAGCCCCGAGGTCCATGGCGGCCGCGTGATCCGCGTCGAGCTCGAGGTTCCGGGTCCGGACGGCGAGCTCCCCTCCCTCGGGCATGGCCTGCCAGCCGTTGAGCAGCAGGTTGAGGAGGACCTGCTCGAGCTGGTGCCGGTCCACCCGGGCGCTCCAGAGGTCCTCCTGGAGATCGAGGACCGGGGTGAGGGACTTGTGGGTGCGGGCGAACAACTCGAGCGACCGCTGGACGAGCTGGTTGAGATCCGTGACGGCCGGCTGGTACTTGCCACCCCGCGCCAGCCCCAGGAGCTGGCGGGTGAGGCCCGCGGCGCTCTCGATGTGCTCCTCGATGACCGAGAGGTGGGTGAGGGCCCCCTCCGGGACGTCCTTCCGGGCGTGCAGGAGCGAGACCCTCCCCTGGATCCCCATCAACAGGTTGTTGAAGTCATGGGCCATCCCCCCGGCCAGAGTACCCACCGCTTCCATCTTCTGTGCCTGAGCGAGGTGCTTCTCGACCCGCCGCTTCTCGCTGATGTCGATGACGATGCCCCGCAGGCCGATCAGCTCGCCGCCGCGGTGGACCGGGGCGGAGCGCAGGAGGATCGGGATCTCGGCGCCGCTCTTGTGGCGCGCGGTGTACTCCCGCAGGCCCAGGTCCTCGCCCCTCATCACCCGCACCATCCCGCTCGCGGCGCGCTCGACGTCGTCGCGGACGAGCATGTCGATGGCCGTCATCCCCGAGGTCAGCTCGGCCTCGGTGTAGCCGAAGACCTCGACGCAGGCCCGGTTCACGAAGGTGAGCCGCGCCTCCAGATCCGTCTCGAAGACGGTCTCGGGGAGGAGCTCGGCGAGCTGCCGGAAGCGCCGCTCGCTCTCTCCGAGGGCCGCCTCGGCCACGATGCGGGCCTCCACCTCCTGCCGGAGCTTCCCGACGGTGCGGGTGAGGTCCTCCGTCTTGCGCTCCTCCTCCCGGAGAGAGAGCTGCAGACGGCGACGGAAGGTCTCGGGGGCGAGGATCAGCACGAGGGCGAAGAGGGTGATGATCATGGCCGCGGTGATCCACGCCACCGGGGAGTAGGTGGTCAGGAGCGCCTCGCTCTCGGGCTGGACGAGGCCCGTCAGCAGCGCCGCGCCTGCCACGATCACGCTGACGATGGAGAGCGCCAGGACCGCGAGGCCCGCCCTGACACCGTAGAGGATGGCGGCGATCACCGAGAAGGCGGTGAGGGCCGCCACCCCGACCCCCCCCAGGCCCACCCGGAAGAGATCGGTGACGCCGATCCCCACCCCGAAGACGAGGAGGGCGTTGGCGCGGACCCGGAAGGAGAGCCGCCGGCCCAGCACAGCGGCGAGGAAGACCATGGCGTAGAGCACGGGATAGGCCAGGGCGAAGACGGGCTGATCGTTCCGGAGCGACAGGTAGCTGCCGAGGCCGACCGGAGCGGCAGACAGGATCGTGAAGCTCAGCAGCAAGAGCGCGAGCAGCTTCTCCCGCATCTCGACGATCTCCGGAGCAGGATCGTCGGTGGCGGTGATCGACGCCAGGAACGGCTTGATGAATTCCACGGTAGGGATCGGAGGCGGAGCCGGGGTCGTTCTTCTTCGAGGCCAGGGACCCTCCCTAGCCGTCGAAGTGTTCCACCTCGAAGGCCTCGATGCGAGCGCCGGGATCCCTCCAGGCGCCGTCGGGCAGGCCGGCCTTGTTGCAGAGGCGATCGAGGAAGGTCGGCAGGTCGTAGCCGTGCTCGGTGGCGACCTGAGGCAGCAGGAAGCCCCGGTGCCCGTGGTGGGTGAGGAGGAGGCCATCCCTCCCGAGGACGATGGCGCCCGGACGATCCGGCTCCTCCACCACGCGCCGGCCGTGGAGGAGGGAGATGTCGAGCTCGAGGCCCTCGAGCTCGTCGGGACGATAGGGCGCGAAGCGGGGGTCGTCGAAGGCGGAGAGGCGAGCGATCTCCGGAACGATCTCCCACAGGGGGCCATGGGCATCGAGGATGCCCCGGCAGCCCCGCAGGCGCCCCGAGTTGCGCACCGTCACGAAGACCCCGCAGCGCTCGGAGAGCCGCTCGCGCTCCGCCTCGCTCGGCGGCGTGAGCGCGCGCTGATCCAGCTCGGCCTCGATGGCGGCGCGGGCGCTGGCGAGGAGGGCCTCTTGCTGGCTGCGGGAGAAGGTCATGACCTGTCCCCAGCATAGCCGCCTTGCCGCCGGCCGGCACCGCCACACACCCACCCGGGAAAACCGGTAGCATCGGAAGCGATGCCGCGCTTCGACGACCGGGAGCTGATCCTCCTCGACGGCGCCATGGGCACCGCCCTCGAGGCCTCCGGCCTCGCGCTGCCGGCCCCCGACTGGAGCGCGCACGCCGTCCTCCACCACCCGCAGGCGGTGCGTGAGCTCCACCTCGCCTACGCCCGCGCCGGGGCCGAGGTGCTCACCGCCTGCACCTTCCGCACGACCTTCCGAGCCCTCGGTGAGGGCTGGGAGGAGGTCGCCCACCGCGCGGTGGAGCTCGCCCGGGAGGCCGCCGCGAGCGTGGACCACGAGGTACGGGTGGCGGGCTCCATCGCGCCCCTCGAGGACTGCTGGCGCCCCGATCTCTCCCCTCCGGATCCCGGCCCCGAGCACCGCGCCCTGGCGGGGGTGCTCGCCGACGCGGGGGTGGACCTCCTACTCTGCGAGACCTTCACCCACGTGGGCGAGGGGCACAGCGCCGCCCGGGCCGCGGCGAGCACCGGCCTGCCGGTCTGGCTCTCCTTCAGCGCGGGCCCCTCGGGCGACCTGCTCGACTTCGACGATCTCGTGGACGCCTTCGACAACGCCAACCTCACCGGCGCCGACGCGCTGCTGCTCAACTGCGTTCCGCTGGCGGTGGTCGAGGCGGTCTACCCGCTCCTGGGTGAGTTCGGGCTCCCCTGGGGGGTCTACCCGAACGCGGGGGCGGTCCAGGAGGGGCACGCGGGGCCGCCCCTGGACCCCGCCACCTTCGCCCGGGTGGCGCAGCGCTGGGTCGAGGCGGGGGCGAGCATCGTGGGGGGGTGCTGCGGCACCACCCCCGCTCACCTCGAGGCGCTCGCCGCCC
Source organism: Deltaproteobacteria bacterium (assembly GCA_029210625.1). Taxonomy (NCBI): domain Bacteria; kingdom Pseudomonadati; phylum Myxococcota; class Myxococcia; species Deltaproteobacteria bacterium. Next base: position 120,105 of record JARGFU010000008.1, read on the forward strand.
GCCTGGCCGGCCGCCGGTAGAGCCACCAGCGGAAGAAGAGCGCCATGGCCGTCCCGGCCACCGCGTCGAGGAGGTAGTGCTGACGCACGAAGAGGACCGAGAGGGCGATCCAGAGGATCACGGCGTAGACCGGCCAGCGCAGGGCGGGCCGGTCCTCGATGAGGACCAGGCCGGAGAAGACCCCGAGGCAGAGGTGCATCGAGGGGAAGAGGTTCAGCGGCGGGTCCACCGAGTAGAAGAAGGCCGTGAGCGCCGCGCTCACCCCCTCCATCCTCCCGGCGAGCTCGTCGGGCCGGCCGACCATCCTCACCGGCACCAGGATGAAGACGACGAAGGCGATCGAGGACTGGATCAGGAAGCCCCGCGCCGCCTTCAGGAAGATCTCTCGATCCCGGACCAGGAGGATGATGAGGGCGATGAGGCCGAAGATCGAGGCGTAGCCCCAGGAGAAGCCGACCCAGAGCGGGATCCGGTGATCGATGGGGAGGGAGAGGTCGTAGAAGACCCCGCGCCAGGCCACCAGCTTGCCCACCACGAACCAGCCGAAGAGGTAGTAGCTCACGGCGACGACCAGCCAGAAGATGCGCTCGCGCCAGTCGTAGCGCTCGGGAGGTGGGGTGCCCCAGGGTGTCGTGAGTCGGACCCAGAGGCCCCGCTTCTCGCTCCCCATGGGCTCACTCTGACCGAAGGGGCGCTCCGGATACAACGGCGCGGTCCTCCCTCGTCCGTTTTCAGTGGTCGCTCTCCGGCTTCCAATCGTATGACCCGCCAGGACGGACCGATGACCGAAGACCGATGACCGAAGTCTCGGCGGTCCTTGACCGCCCCTCCGCACCGCGCTACCGCTTCGGTGCCAACGCAGTACCCACAGCTCACTCCGATTCAAAAGGGGGCGTAGTGATGAAGCGTTTCATGGGAACCATCGTGGTGGCGGGCATCCTCGCGACCGGCTGCGTGAGCCAGAAGAAGTACGACGCCCTCCAGGCGCAGCTCGACGCCACCACCCGGGCGATGCAGACCCAGATCGACGACCGCGACGCCCGGATCGTCGACGCCGAGCAGGCCCTGGCCGGTGAGCGGCAGAAGGTCGACCAGCTCAACCGCCGCATCGAGGAGCTCGGCCGCCGCCTCACCAAGGCCGAGGCCGATCGCGTCACCCTCGAGCAGGAGCGCGCCGGCCTGCAGGAGCAGCTGGCCGAGACCGTGCGGGACAAGTCGAAGCTCAAGGGCTCCATCGAGGAGATGAAGGAGGCGCTGGCGGATCTGAAGGCCCGTAAGGCCGCCGCCGAGGCGCGGATCGCCGAGTTCCGCAGCCTCCTCGATCGCTTCAAGCCCCTCATCGACACCGGAAAGCTCAAGGTGAAGATGGTCGACGGCCGGATGGTCGTGGCCATGGCCACCGACGTGCTCTTCACCTCCGGCTCCGCCGCCCTCTCCCAGGAGGGCAAGGACGCCATCGTGGAGGTCGCCGGCCTCCTGGCCGCCATGGAGGGCCGCCGCTTCCAGATCGAGGGCCACACCGACGACGTCCCGATCCGCACCGCCAAGTTCAACTCCAACTGGGAGCTCGCGTCGGCCCGGGCCACCAACGTGGTCAAGGCGATGATCGACGGCGGCCTGCCCCCGCAGCGGGTCTCGGCGGCGAGCTTCGGCGAGTACAAGCCCACGGCCTCCAACGAGACGAAGGAGGACCGCGGCCTCAACCGCCGCATCGAGATCGTGCTGGTGCCGGACCTCGACAGCCTGCCGGGCTTCGACGAGCTGAAGCGGATGAGCGAGGCGGGCGGCGACAGCTAGGCCGCGGCCTACTTCTTCCTGGCCGCCTTCTTCTTGGCGGCGGCCTTCTTGACCGCCTTCTTGGCGGCCGTCTTCTTCGTCGCCTTCTTGGCGGTCTTCTTGGCCGCCTTCTTGACGATCTTCTTCTTGGCGACCTTCTTGGTGGTCTTCTTCGCCACCTTCTTGGCCGCCGGCTTGGCCGCCTTCTTCGCGACCTTCTTCGCGGCTTCGGCCTTCGAGGGCTTGTTCCGCTTCCGGCCACCCGCCATCCGCTCGGCCTGGGAGCGCTGCTTGGCGCGCTTCGCCCGGGCCTGGCTCGTCTTGCGGGCAGCCTCGGCGGCGACGCGGGTCCGCGGAGCGCCGGTGGCGAAGTAGGCCCGCATCGGCGCCAGGTAGAAGTCTCGCCAGCCCTGCTCGTAGCGCTTGCCGAGACCCCTGGGGACGTTGGTGTGCTCGATCACCACCCGGGTCCCGCCCTCGGCGGGCTCGAAGAGGACCTCGATCGTCGAGTCGTCCGCGCCGGAGGGGAAGTCGGTCGAGCGCCAGGACTGGAGGATCCGCCGGCTGGGGTCCAGGTCCTGGTTGATCCCCCAGATGTACCCTCCCCAGGCGGTGTGCCGCCCCCCGGGCCAGGGCTCGCAGGAAGCCTTCTCGCCGGTCATGGCGCCATGTTCCAGACCGTTGAGCCAGGCCTGGTAGATTCGGTAGGGGCTGGCAGGAATCACTGCCGACACCCGGATGGTCTCGGTGGCCATGGGCCTCTCCGCTTGCTTCGGGCAGGTCAAGGGCGCCCGGTGGCGCGACAATTCCTCCGCCATTTCAACCATCCAGAAGGTTCAGGTCAAGAAATGCTCGAATTCCGGTCCTGAATTGAATCATTTCGACGCAGACGATTGACTCGAAGTGGCTCAATTCGAAGCGGCGGTACCTGATTTCAGGTACTTGGAGAGTGGCACGCTGACTGCAGTCTGGAGAGGTCGAATGACCCACCAAGGAGGCAGTGAGATGAAGATCCGGTTCTGGGGCGTGCGAGGCTCGGTGGCCAGCAGCGGACCGGCCACCCGGAAGATCGGCGGCAACACCACCTGCGTCGAGGTCGAGAGCCAGGGTGAGCGGCTCATCCTGGACGCCGGCACCGGGGTGCGCGCCCTGGGGGATCACCTCCTGGAGGCGGCCCGGCAGGGCGACCGCCGCGTGCCGATCGAGGCCTCCTTCCTCTTCACCCACCTGCACTGGGACCACATCCAGGGCTTCCCCTTCTTCGCCCCGGCCTACGTCCCGGGCACCGAGCTGACCCTCTACGGCCCCTCCGAGGCCGCCGGCGGGAGCGAGGAGCCCATGGACCTGCGCGGGGCCCTGGCCCGTCAGATGGAGGCGCCGAACTTCCCGGTGCCCCTCGAGGCGATGGGCGCGGACAAGCGCTTCCGGGACCTGGACGACGGTGACCGGCTCGCCCTGGGGCCCTTCGAGATCCTCACCCGGCGCCTCGAGCACCCCCAGGGCTGCCTGGGCTACCGCATCGAGGCGGAGGGCCACAGCGTCTGCTTCGCCACCGACACCGAGCACCGCGCGGACGGAGAGCTCGACGAGGCCCTCCTCCAGCTCGCCCGCGGGGTGGACCTGCTCATCTACGACGCCCAGTACACGCCGGACGAGTACGAGGGCACCTTCGGGCCGAGCCGCCGGGGCTGGGGTCACTCCACCCACGAGGCGGCCGCCCGGATCGCGCGGGCCTGCGGGGCCAAGACCCTGGCCCTCTTCCACCACGACCCCACCCACGATGACGCCTTCGTCGCCCGGATGGAGCGCGACGCCCGGGGGCTCTTCCCCTGGACCCGCGCCGCCCGGGAGGGCGAGGTGGTGAGGTTCTAGGGTGGCCATCGCACGCGCCAGGATTCGAGATAGACTGCGAGGCGCGGTGGGCACCTCTCCTCCACGACCTGGCGACCCGCTCCTGGTGCTCGGTGAGCTCCTCGACCGGGAGGTCGCCCTCGGCGAGCTCCTGACCGGGGTGGTGCGCCGCATCGCCCAGGCCATGCGGGCCGACCGGGGCACCCTCTACCTGCTGGACCGGGCGCGGGAGGAGCTCTTCTCCAAGGCCGCCGACCTGCCCGAGCTCTCGGAGATCCGGCTGGCCCTCGGCCAGGGGGTGGCCGGGCACGTCGCGCAGACCGGCGAGACCCTCAACGTGCCCACCACCAACGCCGACCCCCGCTTCTTCTCGGGGATCGACGCCCGGACGGGCTACGAGACGCGCTCGATCCTGGCGGTGCCCCTCCGGGACAGCCAGGGCGACCTGATCGGGGTCGTGCAGCTGCTCAACAAGCAGGGCGGCCCCTTCACCCGGGACGATGAGATGACCCTCACCGCCCTGGCCGAGCAGGCCGCGGCCGCGGTGGAGGCCACCACCCTCTACGACGCCCTCTTCCGGGGCGAGGCCGCCCCCGCCGGGGTCGCCCAGGGGAAAGTCGACAGCCGCTTCAACCGGATCATCGGCGAGTCGGCGGTGATGCAGCGCGCCTACGACCTCACCACCCGCGCCGCCCGCTCCGAGGCCACGGTGCTCATCCACGGCGAGAGCGGCACGGGCAAGGAGCTCTTCGCCCGGGCGGTGCACGTGAACTCCCGGCGCAGCGAGGGCCCCTTCGTGAAGGTGGACTGCGCCGCCCTCCCCGAGAGCCTCATCGAGAACGAGCTCTTCGGCCACGAGAAGGGCGCCTACACCGGCGCCGACGCCCGGGCCGAGGGGAAGTTCGACGCGGCCGCCGGCGGCACCCTCTTCCTCGACGAGATCGGGGAGCTGCCCCTCTCCGCCCAGTCCAAGCTGCTGCGCGTCCTGCAGGATCACACCTTCCTGCGGGTGGGCGGCACCGAGCAGGTGGAGGCGGACGTCCGGGTGGTCACCGCCACCAACCGCGACCTGGAGCAGATGGTGAAGGAGGGCCGCTTCCGGAGCGACCTCTACTACCGGGTGCGGGTGGTCGACATCCTCCTGCCCCCGCTGCGGGAGCGCGGAGAGGCCGACCTGCGGCGCCTGGTGCTGCACTTCATCCAGAGCACGGCCCGGCGCCACGGCCGCGAGGTCCCGGCCCTCTCCGAGGGGGCCTGGAGCCGGCTGCTCTCCTACCGCTGGCCCGGGAACGTGCGGGAGCTCGAGCACTGCATCGAGAGCGCGGTGGTCATCTGCGACGAGACCGTCATCCAGCCCGCCGACCTGCCCCTGCCCGATCGGGGGGCCGAGCGGAGCCGCGCGGGGGAGCCCGGCGCCCTCGAGCTCGGGCCCGCCGCCACCCTCGAGGAGGTCGAGCGGGAGCACATCCGGCGGGTCCTCGAGAGCGTGGACGGGAACCGCAGCGAGGCCGCCCGCTCGCTGGGGATCGGCCGCAGCACCCTTCTGCGCAAGATCGCCCGCTACGGGCTCTAGAGCCGGGCCTTACGTTCCGGCCCCCCAGGCGCCTGGCACTTCCGGAACCGGTCCCGCTTCGGCTAGGTTCCCGACCGGGTTCGATGAGTCGGCCGTGCTGTCCGCGGTGCCGTATTGGGGGTCCGATGACTTTCGAGAGTGTTCGTTCGAGGGGTCTCTTCCTGCTGTCCGGGCTGGCGCTCGTGCTGCTGGTGTCCTCCGGCTGCCGCAAGGAGGGCATCATCGCCGCCCAGCGGCTGATGGCCCCCTCGGGGGACAGCATCGACTTCGGCAACGTCCTCCTGGCCCAGGCCGACGAGCGGACCATCACCCTGGCCAACAACGGGGATCTGCTGGTCTCCCTCGGGGACATCACCGGCGACACGATGGGCGGCGCCTTCGCCATCGAGTACGACGAGACCGAGATCCAGCCCCGCCGCAGCACCACCCTGCGGGTGCGCTTCGCCCCCATCCGCGAGGGCGAGTACTCCACCTCCTTCGTGGTGAACAACGACAGCACCAACCTGCCGGAGTACCTCCTGACGGTGACCGGCTTCGGCATCGACCCCGGCCCCTGCCACGGCGTCGACTGCAGCACGCCCCCCTCCCCCTTGTGCCTCAACAGCACCACGGCCCGGGTCTACCTCCCGGGCGGCCGCTGCGTGGACGGGACCTGCGAGTTCGAGACCAGCGACGAGACCTGCACCTTCGGCTGCACCGCCGGCGCCTGCGCCCCCGACCCCTGCCTGGGCAAGAGCTGCCAGCAGCCGCCGAACCCCTACTGCTACCAGGCCAACGGGACCTGCAGCGGCGGCACCTGCAGCTACACCGCGATGGCCGACACCACGCCCTGCAGCGATCCGGCCGCGCCCCCCGCGCCGGCCTGCGTCGACATGAACACCCGCCGCACCTACCTCATCGAGGGCGAGTGCCAGAACGGGGTCTGCCAGAAGCTCTTCAACGACGAGACCTGCCCCTTCGGCTGCCTGAACGGCGCCTGCGCCCCCGACCCCTGCATCGGGATCTCCTGCGACAGCCCGCCCAACGACCAGTGCTACGAGCCCACCGGCACCTGCACCGGCGGGGTCTGTGACTACACCCTCCTCGCGGAGGGCGAGCCCTGCGACAGCGGCGACCCCTGCGTGCCGAGCGCCGCCTGCACGGCCAACGGCCAGTGCGAGGGGGCCCGCACCACCTGCACCCCGCCGGGGCAGACCTGCACCAACCAGGGCGACGGCACCGGCATCATCGAGCGCTACGATCAGGCCATCGGCACCTGCAACAGCGCCACCGGCACCTGCGTCTTCCAGCGGCTGCCCGACATCACCTGCGACTACGGCTGCGCCGGCGACACCTGCTCGGGCGACCCCTGCGTGGGGAACCCCTGCGACGACGGCACCCCCTGCACGATCGACACCTGCGTGCCCGGCGGCGGCACCTACACCTGCAGCTACGCTCTCTCCACCCTCCCGGACGGGATCACCGGCATCGCCTGCACCATCGGCACTGGCCAGTGCAACCAGGGCCGCTGCCAGGTGAACGGCACCGGCAGCGGCACCTACGCCCACTGCCTCTACGAGGACGGCGCCGCCTGCACCGACGACTGGAACCCCGACGACACCCCGGCGCTCTGCACCCTCCCGGACGTGCCGGGCAGCTGCGTCGCCGGCACCTGCATCAAGAACCAGGCGACGATGGACCAGATCACGAACAGCCAGTGCGCCGGCTGCTTCATCTGCCTCGAGTGCCCCGCCAACGGGGTCAGCGGGCTGCCCTGGTTCTGCCTCTAGCCCCTCCCGGACGCCGGGCCTGACCCCCCGTCTTTTCCGGGGGGGGGCCGGTCGATTCCCTCTTTCCGGGAGCGATCCGGCGGCCCCATGCTGTAGGCGGTCCCGTGCTGGTTTCTGGAGGCCATGTCCTACTGGGATCCCTACGACGCCCGCTTCACCTCGCAGGAGGGCGGGCTGATCCAGGGCAACCTCTTCCACCGCTGCGGATCGGTGAACTGCCTGCACTTCCTCGAGCCGGGGGGCGAGGAGGTCGCGGCCCGCGGCGCCCGGATCCTGGACAACGTCTTCGCCGAGGACCTGCTCTGCTGCCTCTCCGTCTGGGGCGGGGAGGACATCGAGATCCGCGGCAACACCTGCGCCGGTGATCTCGGGATCTTCTCCCGGGGCCAGGTGGACGTGACCCTCTCCCGGAACACCTTCGTCGGAACGACCTACTCGGGCTGCGTGCTCTGCCTCGACGCCCAGGGCGCCCGCATCGAGGACAACGCCTTCACCTCCGAGGACGAGGAGGTCTATGCGATCCTGGACGCCGGCGAGGGCAAGCGGAACCAGCTCTCGTGGGGGAACGAGTGGGGCGAGGCGCGCTGGGTCGACCGCAGCGGGCTGACCATCCCCGGCAACGTCGGCCTGGGAGACAAGATCGACGTCCAGCAGGATCGGATCGTCATCGCGCGGCACCCCGCGCTCACGAACCTCGACGGCTTCATCCTGCTGAGCTTCGAGGCGCAGACCTGCGAGGTCCGGCCCCGGGTCCTGCGCGACGGAGTCCCCTGCGCCGAGCTCGAGGGCTGCGAGGTGACCGACTGGCAGCCCTCCCTCGGCCGGGTCCGGGCCCGGGTCGACGGCCGGGGCGACTACCGCACCGCCTGCCCCGCCCCCTGATCAGCGTCGCGCGTGCCGGTAGACGAAGAGCCCCGAGAGGATCTTCGGCGCGAAGAAGGTGCTCTTCTCGGGCATGACGATCTCGGGGTCCTCGAGGCCGGCGTCGGCCACGGCCATGAGCTCGCCGATGCTCACCGGGTGGAGGGCGACGGCCAGCTCGTACTTGCCGCTCGCGACCTGCGCCTTCATCTCGTCGAGGGCCGACTCGGGGTAGTAGTCGAAGTGCGCCGGATCGACGATCTGATCGTGGGAGAGCCCGAGGTGGGGGTAGAGCTCCCGCTCGAGGATCGAGCAGTCGAGGCGCCCCACCACGTCCTCCGGGACCTCCTTCGCCTCGAGCAGCCAGGTGCCCTCCCTCGAGTGGAGGCAGAAGGCGTGCTTCCCGGGGGTGGCGAAGGCCTCGACCGGCTTCAGGTCGAGCTTCTCGCGCACCTCGGCGAAGGGCACCGTGCCGTTGACCACCCGATCGTAGGCCAGGATCTCGGCCTCCTCGGTGACGTAGGCGAGGGTGTGGGTCTGCTCGTTCCGCAGGGCGGCGTGGTAGCGGTGGTGTCCGTCGGCGATGTAGAGCGGGTGCTCACCGATGGCGGCCTGGATCGTCCGCCCGGCCTCGCTCTCCTCGGGGACGCGCCAGACCTTGCTGGCGATGCCGGTGAGCTCGGTCCCCGGCCCGAAGTCCGAGACGAAGTCGTAGAGGGGTGCCTCCTCCTTCACGGAGGCGAAGGCGCCCTTCAGCGAGGCTCGGGTGAGCAGGAAGACGGGACCGAAGGTGTGGCCGGTGGACTCGGCCAGCGCGATCCGCCCCTTCACCTTCGCGTCGAAGGTCTTCTCGTGGCGGATGACCTGGTGCTCGGCGTAGTCGGTGACCTCACAGGCGAGGAAGACCCCCGTCCGCTGCCCCGGCGTGGGTAGCTCCCAGGTCTGCTCGTAGACGTAGAAGGCCGGCTCGTTGTCGTCGATCAGCGCGTTGCGGGCCCGCAGGCTGGTGAGGGCGGCGGCCGGCGCGTCGCCGAGGGTGACGTGGAAGAGGCTGTCGTCCTCCGCCTGCAGCTTCGCCTCGAGGGGGGTCCCCTCCTTGATGACGTCGTAGGGGGGACAGCTCACCTTGGCGACCCGCTCGGGGGCGGGGCGCAGGCCGACGAGGCCAGCGACCACGGTCATGGGAGGCTCCTTGGTGGGGGCTCTAGAGGATGTAGAAGCGGATGTGGGCCGTGACGAGTCCGAAATCGAAACCCGCTGCCGCACCGCCCAGGAAGATACGCACGTTCGGGCGGTATTCGAGGGCGAGATCGATGGGGATCGGCACGAACTCGAGACTGCCACCGATGACGCCAGCGACGGCGAGGCCAAGTGAGCTGCCGAACTCATCGATACCCAGTCCGCCGCCGGCGCCGAGGTACCAACCGAAGCGAACGATCTCGTTGCGCCGGACCCCGGGCATCTCCAGGAGGACGTCGATGCTCGCGGCGATGCCGTTGTAGGCACCGTAGTACCAGTACCCATTCGTCCGCCGAACGCAGCGGTGGCAGCCACCGAGGTTGGCCTGGAAGGCCAGGGCGTCGCCGACGATGTACTTGGCCGAGAAGCCGCTCGCCAGGGTGCCGGTGCCCAGGCCCACACCGATGTACCGGTTCTTCCGGATCTTGCCGAGGTTCGGCAGCTCGGCCTGCCGGCGCGCCGGCGGCGGCGAGTTCTGGGCCGCGGCCGGAGCCGCGAAGGTGAGCGCCAGAGCGATGACGATGAGCTTGCTTCGCATGAGATCTTTCCTCCCCGTGTGCGTCAGAACCTAGCCGAAGGCTGCCCCCAGCAGAAGCCAGAGGGCCATGACCACCAGTACGCTCTCGAAGAGGAGAAGGAAGAAAGGCCGGGAGATCCGGTGGAGGATGGCCTTGCCCAGCACCGTCCCCAGGATCACCGCGACCACCATCGCCGCGACCAGGCCCAGGTGGGGCTGGAAGTCGAAGCCCAGGGTCAGGAACGCCGGGATCTTGAGGGCGTGCCCGATGGACTGGCAGGCCGCCTTGGTCGCGACGATCTCCTCCTTCGAGAGATCGTCCCGCAGGAAGAAGGGGGCCACGAAGGGCCCGGTGGCGCCGACGAAGAGGGTGAGGAAGCCGACGAAGAGCCCCACCGGGGCGAAGGTCCAGAGGGGGAGGTTTCGCTGACCGAAGCGCGGCGCGCCGAAGCGGCGCCAGGCGAGGAAGGCCAGGATGAAGAGCCCGATCGCCGGCTTGAGGTAGCCCATCTTCGTGGGTTGCCAGAGCGAGGTGGCCAGGGCGACGCCGCCGATCATCGGCAGCAGGTAGATCAGGAAGATCTTCCAGCTGACCTGCCGCAGGAAGACGAGCGTCCGGGTGAAGTTCGAGAAGAGCTGCACGACCGCGTGCAGCGGCACCACCCAGGTGGGCGGGAGGAGGGCCGTCATCAGCCCCAGGAGGGTCAGCCCCCCGCCCATCCCCACGATGGCCGAGAGGATCGAGGTGACGAAGGCCCCCGCGACCAGGGCGGCGAGGATCCCGGCGGACAAGACCTACTGGTTCTCGGACTTCGGCGCGCGGCTCATCAGCTCGACCACGGCCTGCTTCGGTGACTTGCCCTCGTAGAGCACCTGGTAGACCGCCTCGGTGATGGGCATCTCGACCCCCAGCTTCTTGCCCAGATCGTGGGCCGAGGCCGTCGTCTTCACGCCCTCGGCGACCATGCCCAGCTCCTCGAGGATCTGCTCGAGCTTCTTGCCCTTGCCCAGCTCCACCCCGACGGTGCGGTTCCGGGAGAGGCCCCCGGTGCAGGTGAGCACCAGGTCGCCCATGCCGGCCAGGCCCATGAAGGTCAGCGGGTTCGCCCCCATCACCGTGCCCACCCGCGAGATCTCCGCCAGACCCCGGGTGATCAGCGCGGCCCGGGTGTTGTGCCCGAAGCCCAGCCCGTCGGCGATGCCGGCGCCGATGGCCATCACGTTCTTGAGCGCCCCGCCGACCTCCACCCCCAGCACGTCGGTCGAGGTGTAGGTGCGGAAGTAGGGGGCGGTGAAGAGGGCCTGCGAACGCTCGGCGACCTTGTGCCAGGAGGCGGCGATGGTCACGGCCGTGGGCTGCTGGGCGCAGACCTCCTTGGCGAAGGAGGGCCCGGAGAGGAAGGCCAGGTAGGGCTCGTAGACCTCGGGGAGGACGTCCTCCAGGATCTGCGCCACCGTCATCAGGGTGCCGTTCTCGATGCCCTTGCTGGCCGCGATGATCGGCACCTGGGTGGGGATAGAGTGGGCGTGCTCCCGCAGGACCTCCCGGATGGAGGGCGTCGGGATCACCACCACCACGGCCTCGGCGTCCTTGAGGGAGGAGGGCAGGTAGGTGGTCGCCGTCAGGGTGTCGGGGAGGACGTGCCCCTTCAGGTAGCGGGTGTTCTCGTGCTTGCCGTTGATGTCCTGCGCCACGGCGGTGTCGCGCAGCCAGAGCGAGACCTCGTTGCCCTGCCGCGCCAGCACGTCGGCCAGCGCCGTCCCCCAGGAGCCTCCCCCCAGCACCGAAACTCGCATCGTCTCCTCCAGTCTCCCGCCCGGCTTCCCCGGGGCGGGGCTATCAGTGCAGCACGTCGAGCATGACGGCCACGTAGGGCATCACCGGTGGCTCGGCCCGCGGGTTCTCGGGCGAGGTGAAGTGAAGGTCGAGTCCGATGATGCTGGAGAGGTGGAAGCTGCGGGAGATCCGAAGCTCCACCCCGGCATGGATGGGCAGGTTGCCCACCAGCAGGAAGGCCGGCGGGATGCCCCCGAGCGCCTGGGGCTCGGGGTGGAAGTCGAAGGCCAGCTGCCCCGAGGTCTCCACGAAGAAGACCGCCCCCTGGCTGCTGCGGATCGAGGCCACCAGCCCGACCGAGGTCGAGGCGTCGCGGGTGCCGGAGATCGCCACCGCCACCCGCTGGGCCTGGTAGAAGGCGTAGCCTCCGGCGAGGCGCAGGGCGAGCGCGAAGTCCTCCCGGCCGCCCATCAGGCGGACGCGGCCCTCGACCTCGAGGCGAGACATCAGCCCGTAGAGGGCCCGCACGCCGACCCGCAGGTCGGTGCTCTCGCTGATCCCCACCCCGCCGTCGACCACCAGGAAGGGGAAGCCCAGCCCCGCCGCGATGCCCATGGTCCCGGGCCGCAGGGTCGCGGCCTCGTAGAGGAAGTCGGGGTTGCGCTCCTCGGCCTCGGCCCGGTCGAGCTCGGTCCAGCCCACGAAGAGGGTGGGCTCCCGGCGGCGCTGGGCGCTCGCGCCGGCCGCCGGCCAGAGGCAGGCCAGGGCGAGCAGGAGGGGAAGGAAGCTGCGTCTCACGGGCCCCCAGCTTACCTCAAGGGGGCCCTCGCGACGGTCCCTGCTCGCGCCCGCGCTCCTAGCCTTGAGCCTCGACCAGGCGCGTCGCCAACCGCCGGATCAGGATCCGCCGGACCATGGTCCGGGCCGAGATCTCCTGGCTCTCGGGGTCGGTGCCCACCGGCCACTGGGCGCCAGCCCGGCGGGAGAGCTGGACCACCATGTCGACCTTGCGCGGGTCGATCCGGGGGAAGTGCTCCTCCGGGCGGTGGTCGAGGAAGAAGTCGAGCCCGTGCCGGCGCAGCAGGAGCAGCAGCAGGCGGCGGGCACGGGCGTGAAGTGCGAGCTCGATGACCTCGGTCATGCGGGCATTCTCTTCGGGCGAAGGCCCCCGTAAAGGAAAAGACCGATCTGCAACAGGTCTGTGGAAGGGCGAAAGATCAGGCTGAAAAAACTTGCCCTGCGGCGACCCCGGAAGGATCGCGCGACCGTGGCGACGCCCTCGCTGGGCTGCTAGCGTGCCGCCATGTCGCAGGATCCCAGGGCGCGGACCTTCTCGATCGAAGAGGTGGGCGAGATCGTCCGGCAGGCCAGCGAGGGCGACCGCTCCGCGACCGCCGATCACGAGGGGGTCACCTACGAGGAGCTCGAGGCCATCGCCGAGGAGGTGGGCGTCTCGCGGCAGGCCCTCGCGCGGGCCGTCGAGAAGAGGGCGCAGGCGGCCGCCGCCGAGCTGGCTCCGGCCGGCGCGCCGGCCACCGACGCGCTCGCCGTCCCCGCGCCGGCCGTGCCCTCCACCTTCCTGCGAGACGCAGGCGTCGCGGCGGGGGTGGTGACGGTCGCGGCGGGCGTCGACCTGGCGGTGGGCCTCGGCGGCCTGATCGTGATCCCGGCGCTGCTGCTGGCGGGCGGCGCGCTGGTGGGGCGCAGCTGGCTGCGGATGCTGGCCGCGATGATCCGGGGCCAGGAGCTGCCCGCGGCCACCGGGGCGGATCACGCCTACCGGGTGACCTTCGGCGAGGGCTTCATCGACCTCACGCACCTCGACCCGCAGGAGCCCGAGACGGTGGACGTGCAGGTCTCCTTCGGCGAGGCCACCGTCCTCCTCGATCCCCGGGTGCCCTACCGCCTCGAGACCTCGGTGGTCTTCGGCGAGGTGACGCGACCGAACCAGAAGCGGCGCCGGCGGCACGGCCGAGATCACCGGCGCGAGCGGGACGAGCGCGAGGAGAGCGAGCGCTTCCCCACCGACCTGGCCCGGCCTCCCCGGCTGATCGTCCGCGTCGCCGTGCGCTTCGGCAGCGCCAGGATCCGACACGCCTCGGAGGACCACCGCTGATGCGCCGCCTCAGAAGAGGTAGCCGGCCAGCACGGCCAGGGCGACCAGGCCGAGGACGATGCCGACGGCGCCAAACAGGGAGCGGCGGCGAGCGCCCGCCGCGAGCTCCTCGCGCCGCGCGGTGGTGACCCCGAAGCGCTTCACCGCCACCGGCGCCGCGTCCGGTGAGGGCAGCGCCGGGGTGGCCGCCGGGGTCATGTGGGGCGGCGGCGCGTCCACCGTCGGCGGGCCCCGGGCCAGGAGGAGCTCGGGGGGGAGTCGGTCGAGGAAGGTGTCGTCGAGGCTGCCCCCGAAGGCCTCCTCGTCGACGGTGACGCCCTCCTCGGCCGTGGCCCCGCCCACCGGCCCCGGGTCGGTCACCTCGACGAAGGTGATCGGCCGCTCGGAGGCCTGAGTCGACTCGCTGGAGTCGGCGTCGCCGAAGTCCGGAAGCGCGACCCCGGGATCGTCGCGCACGTAGGAGAGGGCCTCGCCTCGGGCTCGGGCCTCCCCGCCGGCCAGCCCCTCCTCCTCGACCTGCTCCGAGAGCTCGGCGGCCTCGGGGAAGAGCCACGCCAGCAGATCGGCGACCTGCTCCGGGCTGCCCTCGGCGTCGTGCTCCCGGGCGATGACCTCCAGGCCACGGGCCAGGGCCTCGGCGCTCTCGAGGCGCTCGATGATGTCCTTGCGCATCGCCTCGGCGATCAGCAGCGAGAGGGCCTCCGGCACGTCGGGCCGCACCAGGTGGAGGGGCGGCGCCTCCTCGGTGAGCGGCCGTCGGTAGGACTCGAGGTTGCCCGCCTCCACCGGGAAGGCCGGGCGGCCGGCGATCATCCGGTAGATCAGCGCGCCGAGGACGAAGACGTCCGAGCGGCCATCGACGAGGTCCGCCCGCAGCTGCTCCGGGGACATGTAGCCCGGCGTCCCCCGGATCATCCCCACCGCGGTGCGGGTCGCGCGCAGGCTGGAGCGCGCGATGCCGAAGTCGACCAGCTTCACGCCCCCGTCGAAGCAGAGGATGACGTTGTTGGGTGAGACGTCCCGGTGGACGATCCGCAGGCTCCGACCCTGGTCGTCCTTCCGCAGGTGGGCGTGGGAGAGCGCCCGGGCCACCGAGCGCCCGACGTGGAGGCAGAGCGGCAGGGGCAGCGGCCGCTTCTCCATCCGCTCGCGCTTGAGCAGCACCTCGGTGAGGTCTCGCCCCGAGATGAACTCGAGGGAGAGGTAGGGCACGTCCTCCACCAGCCCCACGTCGAGGATGCGACCGATGTTCGGGTGGTCGAGGGCGGCGAGCACCTGCGCCTCGGAGACGAAGAGATCGACCTCCTCCTGCTGCTCGAGGAGGTACTTGTGGATCTGCTTGAGGACCACCCGCGCGCCGCTCGCGCGCTCGGTCGCGAGGAAGGCGGTGGTGATCGCCCCGGTCCCGAGGACCTTGTCCAGCCGGTAGCCGCCGAAGTCGCGGGGGAGCGCCGGGGCCGCTGACATCAGAGGACCGGGACCTCCTGGTACTCGCCGAAGACCTCCCGGAGCGCGTCGCTCACCTCGCCGAGGGTGCAGCGCGCGCGCACCGCCTCGAGGATCGGCGGCAGGAGGTTCTCGTCGCCGCGGGCCGCGCGCTCGACGGCCTGCAGCGCCTTGCCGGCCGCCGCGCCGTCGCGCTCGGAGCGCAGCCGGGCGAGGGCCTCGCACTGCTCGGCCTCGAGGGCCGGATCGACGCGGAGGAGATCCATGCGGGCCGTCTCGTCCTCGTCCACGAAGGCGTTCACCCCGACGATCTTGCGATCGCCCCGATCGACCGAGAGCTGGTAGCGGTAGGCGGACTCCTGGATCTCCTGCTGCGGCCAGCCGGCGGCGATGGCCTCGACCATGCCGCCGAGGCCGTCGATCCTGGCGATCAGCGCCTCGGCCTCGGCCTCGATCCGATCGGTGAGCAGCTCGATCGCCGGCGCGCCGCCGAGGGGATCGATGAGGGAGGTCACGCCCGACTCGTGGGCCACCACCTGCTGGGTGCGCAGGGCGATCCGGGCGGTGTGCTCGGTGGGCAGGGCCAGCGCCTCGTCGAGGGAGTTGGTGTGCAGGGACTGGGTGCCGCCGAGGACCGCGGCCAGGGTCTGCAGGGCCACCCGCACCACGTTCACCTCGGGCTGCTGGGCGGTCAGGGTCGCCCCGGCCGTCTGGCTGTGGAAGCGCAGCATCTGGGAGCGCGGGTCCTTCGCGCCGAAGCGATCCTTCATGATCCGGGCCCAGAGGCGCCGGGCCGCCCGGAACTTGGCGATCTCCTCGAGGAAGTCGTTGTGGACGTTGAAGAAGAACGAGAGGCGCGGGGCGAAGGTGTCGACCTCGAGCCCGGCCTTCTGCGCCGCCTCGACGTAGGCGATCGCGTCGGCGAGGGTGAAGGCCACCTCCTGGACCGCCGTCGAGCCGGCCTCCCGGATGTGGTAGCCGCTGATGCTGATGGTGTTGAAGGCTGGCAAGCTTCTAGCCGCATAAGAAAAGACGTCGGTGATGATCCGGAGCGCCGGCCCCGGCGGATAGATGTAGGTGCCCCTCGCCATGTACTCCTTGAGGACGTCGTTCTGGATCGTCCCTCGCAGGCGCTCGGGCGCGACGCCGGTGCGCTCCCCCTGCACCTGGTAGGCCGCCAGGAGGTAGGCCGCGGTGGAGTTGATGGTCATCGAGGTCGAGACCGTGTCCAGGGGGATCTGGTCGAGGAGGACGCCGAGGTCCTCCACCGAGTCGATCGCCACCCCCACCCGGCCGACCTCGCCCCGGGCGCGCTCGTGATCGGAGTCGCGGCCCATCTGGGTGGGCAGGTCGAAGGCCACCGAGAGGCCGGTGGTCCCCTGCTCCAGCAGGTAGCGGTAGCGCGCGTTCGACTCCTTGGCGGTGCCGAAGCCGGCGTACTGCCGCATGGTCCAGTGCCGGCCCCGGTACATGGTCGGCTGCACGCCGCGGGTGAAGGGGTACTCCCCCGGGAAGCCCAGCTTCTCGAGGAAGGCCGGCGGCGGCCAGTCGGCGGGGGTGGAGACCGGCTCCAGGGGCAAGCCCGAGAGTGTCTCGAAGGACTCCCGCCGCTCGGCGTTCTTGCGCCGCGCGGGCTCGTAGGTCTCTTCCCGCCAGCGGGCCTCGGCGTTCTTCAGGGCTTCCAGGGGTGCGTGCTTCTCGCCTGCCATGTCCACGACTCTTCCCCCTCCGGGGTGGGCCGCGTCAAGGGCCGCCCGGGGAAGGGAGGGCGGGGAGAGGCCGGTGCCGCGTGGGCCAAATGACCACCCACGACAATTTTGCGTCCGCCAGCGTCTCGAGCGCTGCGCCTTGCGTCATGACGGCGCGCCCAGTCCCGCCCTCGCGACCCAAGTCACCGGATCGAAAGGGGAAACGCACCACCTCCCCCTCTGGCACGCCTGGCACGGACGATGCTCTGGCAAGAGGGCGCTCCGATCGACTGCACGCTCCCCTCGACGGCGCCTCCCTTCACCCGGCAGGCGCCGTCGTGTCTTTCGGGAGAGTTCTTCAGTCGACCATCGACGAGGCGTCGTCGAGGGAGAGCCCGCAGCGGGCGCAGGTCGTCCGGCGCAGGGGGTTCCACTGCAGGCAGGCCTGGCACTGCACCTGCTCGGCCCGCCGGGTCCGGGGCAGCCGCAGGAGGAGGATCAGGGTCGGCGGGAAGAGGACGATCGGGACCCCCCAGAGCAGGCTGCGGCCCTTGGCGATCGCGACGATCGCGGCGACGAAGGCCATGACACAGAAGTAGGCGATCATCAGGTTCTCGAACCAGGCCGCCTCCATCAGCCGGTCGAGGCTCTCGATCAGGGTGGGCTCGGGGGGCATGGGTCGGAAACTAGCCGGGATCGCCTCGCCCCGGAGCCCCCGACGGCACCGCCGAATTTTCGACGCACCGAGACGATGATCCCCCTGGGGAGAATCGAGTATGGTCTTACCGGTTTGGGGCCGCCGGGGGCTGGTGGAGCATCTTGGAGCAGCAGCGGAATCCGAGAAGGATCATGATCGTCGACGATATGCGGACCGTCCGCATGTTGTTGCCGGCCTATTTCGTCGGAAGGGACTACGTCTTCTTCGAGGCGGAGTCGGGCGAGGTGGCGTTGCAGAACATCCCCTCCTTCCAGCCCGATCTCCTGATCACCGACGTGCACATGCCGGGGATGAGCGGCTTCGAGCTCTGCCGGGCCGCCCGGGAGATCCCGAGCTTCTCGGACCTGCCGGCGATGCTGATCACCGGTGATCCGGATCTGGATGGCCTCGCCGCCCGCCACGGGCTCAACGAGCTCGCGGCGCTGATCGCCAAGCCCCTCGACCCGGAGGAGGTCCGCGGCCTCGTCTCCGAGATGCTCGGCGAGTTCGCCGACTGAAGGCCCCCCTCTTCCGGCTCCGGGGCGAAAATCGATCGCCTGCGGGGCCCGTGGTAGCTTTGGCTGCTGACGCCGAGGGACGCCTCGGGTCGGGAGAGGCTCGCCTCGAGCAAGCGAAACACACGCATGGCCACGCAACACGAGCTCGTCATCGGCATCACGCCCTTCGAACGCCCCGACCCCGGTCTGGTCCGGGCACTGGAGAAGGCCGGCGCCCTCGGAGTGCTGGACCTGGGGCGCGATCCCGAGGCGGCCCGGGTGGCCCTGGCGGAGCTGGAGCGCTGGGGGCGGCCCTTCGGCGTGCGGATCCCCGAGGGGGTCGAGGCCCCCGCCCTGCCCGAGAACTGCAAGACCGTCCTGCTCCCCGCGACCGACGATCCGCAGCGCCACCGCGGCCGGCGGGTGCTCGTGCAGGTGGGGTCGGTGCGCGAGGCGCACCGGGCCCTCGCCGGCGGCGCCGACGGGCTGATCGCCAAGGGCGCGGAGAGCGGCGGCCGGGTCGGCAAGGTCAGCGCCTACGTCCTCCTCCAGCGCCTCCTGCGGGTCTCGGACCGGCCGGTCTGGGTGCAGGGGGGGATCGGGATCCACACCGCGGCCGGTGCCTACGCCGGTGGCGCCGCCGGCGTCGTGATCGACAGCCAGCTGGCCCTGGTGAAGGAGAGCACCCTCCCGGAAGGGGTGAAGCAGGCGCTGCGCGGCATCGACGGGAGCGAGACCGCGCGCATCGGGGACATCCGGGTCTTCGCCCGGCCCGACATCCCGCTGGCCGAGCTCGGCACGCGGCTGCCGGCCTCCCTCGGCGGGGACGATCTGCAGAAGCAGCTCTTGCCCCTGGGACAGGAGGCGGCGCTGGCCGCCGGCCTGGCCGCCCGGCACCCGACCGCCGGGGCGCTGGTGAGCGCGATCCGCGACGCGGTGGGGGGGCACCTCCACCAGGCACGCTCCCTGGGCTCGCTCGCGCCGGGGGGGCCGCTGGCGCGGGCCCACGGCATCGAGGTGCCGGTGGCGCAGGGCCCGATGACCCGGGTGAGCGACGTGGCGGCCTTCGCCGACGACGTCTCCGCCGCGGGCGCCCTGCCCTTCCTCGCCCTCGCCCTCCTGCCCCGCGAGCGCGCGATGGCCCTCCTCCAGGAGACGGCGGAGCGGATGGGCGATCGCCCCTGGGGCGTCGGCATCCTCGGCTTCGTCGACGAGGCCATCCGCAAGGCCCACCTCGAGGCGATCCTCGCCGCCCGCCCGACCGCCGCCCTGATCGGGGGGGGCCGCCCCGCCCAGGCCCGCCAGCTCGAGGCCGAGGGCATCGCCACCTACCTCCACGTCCCCTCGCCGGGCCTCCTCGATCTCTTCCTGCGGGAGGGCGCCCGCCGCTTCATCTTCGAGGGACGGGAGTGCGGGGGCCACGTGGGGCCTCGCTCCTCCTTCACCCTCTGGGAGCAGCAGCTCACGCGGCTGCTCGACTTCGACGCCCCGGAGGAGCTGCACATCTTCTTCGCCGGCGGCATCCACGACGCCCGCTCGGCCGCGATGGTCGCCACCCTCGCCGCGCCCCTGGCGGCCCGGGGCGCGAAGATCGGCATCCTCATGGGTACCGCCTACCTCTTCACCGAGGAGGCGGTGCGGAGCGGCGCCATCGTCCAGGGCTTCCAGGAAGCCGCCATCGAGTGCGAGGAGACCGTCCTCCTCGAGACCTCTCCCGGCCACGCCTCCCGCTGCATGGAGACCCACTACGTCGACACCTTCCAGGAGGCGCGGGTGCAGCTGGAGGCCGAGAGCAAGACCCCGAAGGAGATCTGGGCGGCCCTCGAGTCGCTCAACCTCGGCCGGCTGCGCATCGCCTCCAAGGGCATCCGCCGGGAGGGCGACGCCCTCCTCGATGTCGAGCCCGAGACCCAGCGGCGCGAGGGCATGTACATGCTCGGCCAGGTGGCCGCGCTGCGGGCCGAGCCCACCACCCTGGCCGAGCTGCACCGCGAGGTGAGCGTCGGCACCCAGCGCTACCTCGAGGGCCTGCGGATCCCCGAGCGGAAGCGCCGGGCGATCCCGCCCGCCGACGTCGCCATCGTCGGCATGGCGTCCATCTTCCCGGGCGCACCCGACCTGCCCCGCTACTGGTCCAACGTCGTGCTGGGCGTCGACAGCGTGACCGAGGTCCCCGCCTCGCGCTGGAACCAGGAGCTCTATTACGACCCCGACTCCCAGGACGGGCAGAGGACGCCCTCGAAGTGGGGTGGCTTCCTCTCGCCCATCGACTTCGATCCACTGGCCTTCGGCATCCCCCCCAACAGCCTGGCCGCCATCGAGCCGGTGCAGCTCCTGGCCCTGGAGGTCGCCCGCCGGGCGCTGATCGACGCCGGCTACGGCGAGCGCGACTTCGATCGCGAGCGCACCTCGGTGATCTTCGGCGCCGAAGCCGGCACCGATCTCTCGGCGGCCTACGGCTTCCGCAACCTCTACCGTCAGTACCTCGGCGAGCTGCCCGAGGCCCTCGATCGCGCGCTGCCCTCCCTCACCGAGGACTCCTTCCCGGGGGTGCTGGCCAACGTCATCGCCGGCCGCATCGCCAACCGCCTGGATCTCGGGGGCGTGAACTACACGGTCGACGCCGCCTGCGCCTCCTCCCTGGCCGCCCTCGACCTCGCCTGCAAGGAGCTGACGGCGCACACCTCGGACTTCGTCCTCTGCGGCGGCGCGGATCTGCACAACGCCATCGGTGACTACCTGCTCTTCGCCTCCACCCACGCCCTCTCGCCGACCGGGCGCTGCCGCACCTTCGACGCGAAGGCGGACGGCATCGCCCTGGGTGAGGGCGTCGCGGTGGTGGCCCTCAAGCGCCTGGCCGACGCCGAGCGCGACGGCGACCGGATCTACGCCGTGGTCAAGAGCGTGGCGGGCTCCTCGGACGGCCGCTCGCTGGGGCTCACCGCGCCCCGCAAGGAGGGGCAGAAGCGCGCCCTCGATCGCGCCTACCACCGGGCCGGGCTCTCGCCGGCGCAGATCGGGCTCACCGAGGCCCACGGCACCGGCACGGTCGTCGGGGATCGCACCGAGCTGGGCACCCTCACCGAGACCTACTCCGCCGCCGGCGTCCTGCCGGGCACCATCACCCTGGGCTCGGTGAAGTCGAACATCGGCCACACCAAGTGCGCGGCGGGCCTGGCCGGCCTGATCAAGGTCGCCCTCTCCCTCCACCACCGCACCCTGCCCCCCACCCTGCACATCGAGAAGCCCAACCCGGCCTGGGAGCCCGGCGCCAGCCCCTTCGTCTTCCGACGGGAGGCCGCGCCCTGGCCGGGCCGGGAGCACGCCGCCTCGGTCTCGGCCTTCGGCTTCGGCGGGACGAACTTCCACGCCATCCTCGCCGCCCACGAGGACCCCTCGGCGCCGCCTGCGCCGGGCCTGATCGAGTGGCCGGCCGAGCTCTTCCTCTTCCGGGATCCCGAGGACCTCGGGCGGCTGGCCGCCGTCCTCGAGCAGGGCGAGCCCTGGTGCCTGCGGGAGCTGGCCGCCGCGCTGAACGCGCGCGGCGACGCCGGTGCGCCAGTGCAGCTGGCGATCGTCGCCTCCACCCCGAGCGAGCTGAAGGAGAAGCTGGTCGGCGCCCGCGCCGGGATGGCCGGCGACGGGATCTACCCGGCCGAGGGCCACGAGCTCGCCGGCGGGAAGCTCGCCTTCCTCTTCCCCGGGCAGGGCTCCCAGCGCCCGGGGATGCTGGCCGAGCTCTTCGTCGCCTTCCCCTGGCTGCAGTCTCTCCTCGACCTCGACCTCGAGCTGGCCCGGACCATCTACCCTCCCGCGGCCTTCGACCCCGAGGCCGCCAAGCGGCAGCGCCGGGCCGTCACCGACACCCGGGTGGCGCAGCCCGCCCTCGGCCTGGTCGACCTCGCGGCCTTCCGCCTGCTCGGCTCCCTGCAGCTCGACCCCGCGATGGTGGCCGGACACAGCTACGGTGAGCTCGCCGCCCTCTGCGCCGCCGGCGCCCTCGAGCCCGAGGATCTGCTCGAGCTCTCGCGGGCCCGCGCCGAGGCCATCCTCGAGGCCGCCGAGAGCTCCGAGGATCCCGGGACCATGGCGGCGGTGGGCGCCAGCGCCGACGTCGTCGCCGCCGCCCTCGCCGGCAACGACGAGGTCACCCTCGCGAACTACAACGCCCCCAAGCAGACGGTGATCGCGGGCACCGAGGCCGCCATCGAGCGGGCGGTGGAGAAGCTCGGCGCCGACGGCCTGGCCGCCCGGCGGATCCCGGTGGCCTGCGCCTTCCACTCTCCCATCGTCGCCGGCGCCTCCGAGATCCTGGGCCGCTACCTGGAGACCGTCTCCCTGAAGACCCCCTCGCTGCCGGTCTACAGCAACACCGAGGCCGCCCCGCACGCCGATGATCCTGGCACCATCCGTCGGCTGCTCGCCGAGCACGTGGCCCGGCCGGTGCGCTTCCTCGACGAGATCGAGGCGATGTACGAGGACGGCGCGCGGGTCTTCGTCGAGGTCGGCCCCGGGCGGGTGCTCACCGACCTGACCGGCAAGATCCTCGGTGACCGCCCCCACCTGGCGGTGAGCCTGGAGCAGCCGGGACGCGACGGCCTCACCGGCCTGCTCCACACCCTGGGCCGCCTCGCCGCCGCCGGCGTCGCCTTCGATCCGGCGCCCCTCTTCGCCGGCCGGGAGGGCCGGCCCCTCGACCTCGAGTCGCCCGCCGCCCTCACCTCGCCGGCCGCCTGGAAGGTGGACGGTCACCGCGCCGTGCCGCGACGGGGCGAGCCGCCGGTCCACGGTCTGCAGGTGGTCGAGCAGCCCCTCGGCGTCGGACCGGGCGCCGGCCTGGGGCTGGGAGGCCCGACCGGTGAGCGCGGCGAGGTGATGGTGGAGTACCTGCGCGGGGTGCGGACCCTGGCCGCGGCCCAGCGCGACGTGCTCCTGACCTTCCTCGGCGGCACCCCGCCAGCAGCGGGCCCGGTGATCGAGACCACGGCCAGCCCGAGCGCCCCCGCCGAGCGCGCCGCCCTCGAGGCGGTGAGCGCCCCGGCGCCCTCCGGCGCCCCACCCGAGGAGAGGGATCCCGCCGAGGTGCTGATGCAGATCGTCAGCGAGCGCACCGGCTATCCCGAGTCGATGCTCGAGCTGGACCTCGACCTGGAGGCGGACCTCTCGATCGACTCGATCAAGCGGGTGGAGATCATCGGCCTGCTGGCCGAGCAGCTGGGCCTGGGCGGCGGCTCGGACGACGAGCGCGACCGCCTGGTCGAGGAGCTCTCCCGGGTGAAGACCCTCCGCGGGATCCTCGAGTGGCTGGAGGAGCAGCTCCGCAAGGACGAGGAGGCCCCGGCCGCGTCCGAGGAGGAGGCGCCGGCGCCCGAGATCCCGGAGGCGACCCTGCGCTTCGTCTTCGAGGTCGCCGACGCCCCGCCCCTCGAGCGCCGCGGGAGCTCGCTGGCCGGCCAGACCTTCGTGCTCCACGGCGGCGACGACACCCTCCGGGGCGTCCTGCGCCGCCGGCTGGAGGGAGCGGGCGCGCACGTGCGCGTCGCCACCGATCCGCTGCGCATCGACGCCGGCGATCGGCTGGTGCTCCTCGATCCGCTCTTGCGCGACGGTGAGGCGCGGCAGAGCCACCGCCTCTTCGCGCTGGCGGACATGGCCCGCAAGGCCCTGGGTGCCAGCGCCCGGGCCGTGATCGCGGCCACCACCCTCGGCCCCGGCTTCGGGCGGGAGAGCAGCGGCGACCTGCTGCCGGCCGCCGGCGTCGCCGGCCTCTTCAAGACCATCGCCCGGGAGTGGCCCGAGGCGCGGGTCCGCGCCGTGCACCTCGATCCCCGGGACGACGCCGAGACCAAGGCCGAGCATCTCCTCTCCGAGGCCATGGCCCAGGATGACATCGCCGAGGTCGGCTGGTTCGGCGGAAAGCGGCAGGTCCTCCGGGTGGTCGAGTCCCCCCGGCCGGGCAAGGGCGAGGCGAGCTTCTCCCTCCCCGAGGGCTCGGTCGTGCTCCTCACCGGCGGCGCCCGGGGCATCACCGCCCGGGTCGCCCTGGCCCTGGCGAGGAAGGGCGTGCGGCTGATCCTGGTGGGACGCAGCGCCGCCCCGGCCGCTCCGGAGAACGAGGCCCTGCGCGGCGCCACCACCGCCGTCGAGCTGCGCCGGAAGGTGGTCGAGCTGGAGCTCGCCTCCAGCCCGGCCGAGGTCGAGCGCATCTGCCGGACCCTCCTCGGTGAGCGGGCGCTGCGCGCGACCTTCGCCGCCCTGAAGACCACGGGGGCGAGCTTCGAGTACGAGACCTGCGACGTGCGCGATCGCTCGGCCTTCGGGCGCCTGATCGACTCCGTCTACGAGCGCCACGGCCGCATCGACCTGGTGATCCACGGCGCCGGGGTGCTCGACGACCGGCTCCTGCGCGACAAGGACGCCGAGGGCTTCCAGCGGGTGGTCGACACCAAGGTCGAGGGGGCGCTCACCCTCGAGGCGCACCTCAAGCCCGACATCGGGCAGGTCGTCTTCTTCGGCAGCGTCAGCGGCGCCTTCGGCAACCGCGGGCAGGCCGACTACGCCGCCGCCAACGACGTCCTCGACAAGCTCGCCACCTCGATGAACCGCCGCCTCGAGGGGCGCGTGCTCTCCATCGACTGGGGCCCCTGGGGCGGAGGCGAGGGGATGATCGACGCGACCCTGGAGAAGGAGTACGCCCGCCGCGGCATCGGCCTCATCGCCCCCGAGGACGGCGTGCGCTGCCTCCTCGAGGAGCTCGCGCGCGAGGACGACGGCCCCCAGGTCCTCTACCTGCGCTCGGATCCCGAGCGCTTCGACTGATCTCGCCATGGCGAACTCGCGCGGCATCGCCATCGTCGGACTGGGCGCACGCTTCCCGGGCGCCGAGGACGTCGAGCAGTTCTGGCGCAACATCGCCGCCGGTCACGACGCGATCGGGCCGGTCCCGGAGGAGCGGATCCCGGGCGTCTTCTTCGACGCGAGCACCAGCAGCATCGACCGGCTCCCCTGCCGCCGCGGCGGCTTCCTCGGGGCGAGCATCAACCTCGACGTCGCCGCCCACGGCCTGATGCCGGTGGCGGCCCGGGGGGCCGAGCCCGATCAGCTCCTGGCCCTCGACCTCGCGACCGCGACCTTCGCCGACGCGGGCTACACCGAGGGCGGCTTCGATCGGAGCCGCACCGCGGTGATCCTGGGCCGGGGGGGCTACCTGGGACCGGGGCTGGTGCGGGCCGATCAGAGCGTGCGGGGCGCCGAGCAGCTCGCCGGCCTGCTGCGGCGGCTGCTCCCGGACCTGCCCCTGTCGCGGATCGAGGCCATCAAGGACGCCTACCAGGAGGCGGCGGGCCCCTACGGTCCGGACACCGCCATCGGCCTGGTGCCGAACCTCGCCGCCTCCCGGATCGCCAACCGCCTCGATCTGCGCGGGCCAGCCTTCACCCTCGACGCCGCCTGCGCCAGCAGCCTCCTCGCGGTCGAGCAGGCGATGCTCCTCCTCGAGACCCGCCGGGCGGATCACGTCCTGGCCGGGGGCATCCACCTGGTGCAGGACCCGACCTTCTGGAGCGTCTTCGCGCAGCTCGGCGCCCTCTCCCGCAGCGAGGCGATCCGCCCCTTCGACGCTCGCGCCGACGGCCTGCTCATCGGCGAGGGCGCGGGCTTCTTCCTCCTCGAGCGCCTCGAGGACGCCGAGGCCGCCGGTCACCGCATCTACGCGGTGATCCGCGGCGTGGGCTCGGCGAGCGACGGCCGGGGCACCTCGGTGATGCAGCCGAGGGCCGAGGGGCAGCGCCTGGCCCTGGAGCGGGCCTGGGAGGGATCGGGCCTCGAGCCCGCCCACATCGGGCTGGTCGAGGGGCACGGCACGGGCACCACCGCCGGGGACGGAGTGGAGCTCGAAACCCTGGCCCGCTTCTTCGGCCCGGCCGGGGAGGGCCCGCGCGCCAGCCTCGGCTCGGTGAAGTCGATGATCGGTCACACCATGCCGGCGGCGGGCGCCGCGGGGCTGATCAAGGCGGCCCTGGCGATCTTCCACCGCAGCCTGCCGCCCTCCCTCCACTGCGAGGAGCCCCACCCGAAGCTGGCGGCCACCCGCTTCGAGGTGCACGTCGCGGCCCGGCCCTGGACGACCGGCCCGGGAGAGGAGCGCGTCGCCGCGGTGAACGCCTTCGGCTTCGGTGGCATCGACGCCCACGTGGTGCTCTCCGAGGCCCCGGCGGGCAGCCGCCGGACCCACCGGGTGCAGGCCCTCGACCGGGTCGAGCCCTCCTTCCCCGGCCTCCCCGACGAGGAGCGGACGGGGCTGCCCGAGGTGCTGCGCCTCGCTGGCGACTCGCCCGCCGCGCTCCTCGCGGCCCTCGAGCGCGGCGAGGGGCCGATCGGCACCGGCCCCTGCCGGCTGGCCGTCCTCCAGCCCACCCCCGAGCGCCTCGCCCGGGCGCGCCGGGTCGTCGAGCGCGGTGAGCCCTGGCGGGGCCGCGGCGGGATCTGGTTCGCCCCCGAGGGCCTGGCCCTGCAAGGCGGCAAGGTGGCCTTCCTCTTCCCGGGGGTGGACGCCGACTTCCGCCCGCGGGTGCGCGAGCTCGCCGAGCACTTCGACCTCTCGCTGCCGCCGGAGCTCGAGGCCCTCGAGGCCGAGGAGGCGCCCCGCCGCCCCGAGGCCATCGACCGCACCGGGATGGGGATCTACCGGGTCAACCAGCTCTGCTTCGAGCTGCTCTCCCGGATCGGCCTCTTCGCCGACGCGATGGCCGGGCACAGCATCGGCGAGTGGAGCGCGATGATCCACGGCGGCCTCCTGCCGCAGGGCGCGGTGGAGGCCTTCCTGGAGGAGAGCGGCGGGCAGGCCCTCGAGGTGCCCGGCGTGCTCTTCGCCGCCGCCGCCTGCTCGGTGGACGACGCCCTCGACGCGATGACCGATCTGGAGGCCATCGGCCTCTCCCACGACAACTGCCCCCACCAGGTGATCCTCTGCGGGAAGGAGGAGAGCATCGAGACCGCCCGGGCCCGGCTGCTCTCCCGCGGCGCGGTCGTGCAGATCCTCCCCTTCCGCTCGGGCTTCCACTCCCGCCTCTTCGACGACTACCTCGACCCCCACCGCGCGCACTTCGAGCGGCTGCCCATCGAGGCGGCGCACACCACCGTCTGGTCGGCGACCACCTGCAGCCCCTTCCCGGTGGGCGCCGACGCCGTGCGCGAGCTCGCCCTGCGCCACCTCGTCGAGCCGGTGCGCTTCCGGGAGCTCATCGAGGCCCTCTACGATCACGGCCACTCGATCTTCGTGCAGGTGGGCACCGGCAGCCTGCCGGGCTTCGTCTCCGACACCCTCGGCGCGCGCCCCCACCTGACGGTCAGCGTCAGCGATCCGAAGCGCGGCGGCCTCGAGTCCCTCGCCCGCCTCGGCGCGGCCCTCTTCGTGGAGGGCATCGACCTCTGGGCCGGGATCGACCGCGCCAGGCGGCCCGGCCGGGAGGCGGCCTCCGGCGGCGGGGTGGAGACCGGGTCGAGGGGCCTGGAGCTCCCCCTGGGTGCGCCCTTCATCTCGGTGGGCGAGCCCCTGCCCTTCGGCAGCGCCGGCCCTCGCCTGCCCCCGCCCGCCCGCGGCGCGCTGCGGGATCCCCTGCGGGACGAGGTCGAGGCGACCCTCGAGGACCTCTCCCGGATGCAGGCGGAGATCCTCGAGACCTACCAGCAGGCGCTGCGGGGGCGGAGCCGGCCCGTGCGGCAGCAGCGCACCCTCTCGGTGCGCACCGTGCCCGAGCTGATCGATCACAGCTTCTACCCGCAGGGCGAGGGGGCGACCCTGGCCGAGCGCGATCCCGTCGTGCCGATGACGATGTCGATCGAGCTCCTCCTGGAGCTCGCCCGCAAGGCCTTCCCCGGCCGCACCCCCGTCGCCCTCGAGGAGCTGCGGATGCACCAGTGGCTGCGGGTGCACCCGGCGGCGAAGGTGCAGCTCGTCGCCGAGCCCCGGGGAGACGATCGGGCCCACGTCGCCATCGAGGGCTTCTGCGAGGGCACCGTCCGCCTCGCCGACGCCTACCCCGCGCCGCCGGCCAGCCAGCTCCCCCCTCTCGCCGACGCCGGCCCGCCGCCCATCGACGCGGCCACCCTCTACGCCGACCGCTGGATGTTCCACGGGCCGGCCTACCAGGGCGTGCACACCATCGGCGCGCTCGGCGCCGGCGGCGTGGAGGGCAAGCTCAAGGTCACCGAGGGGCCCGGCGCCCTCCTCGACTCCCTCGGTCAGCTCTTCGGCTTCTGGCTGATGGCGACCCGCACCGAGGACAAGCTGGCCATGCCGATCGGCCTGGAGTCCCTCGAGCGCTTCGGCCCGCACCCGCAGGCTGGCGAGCTCCTCGACGCGCGGGTGCGGATCACTCACTGCGACGATCGCCGCCTGGTGGGGGACATGGAGGTCCTGCGCGGCGAGCAGGTCTGGTGCCGGATCCGCGGCTGGGCCGACCACCGCTTCCCCTCGGATCCGGACACCTGGAAGGTGCTGCAGCACCCCGAGCGCCACCGCCTCTCGGCGCGCCGGGAGCCCTACTTCCTCTTCGACGCCGCGCGCTGCCGGCCGCCCTCCCGGGACTGGCTGATCCGGCGGATGCTCTCGGAGCACGAGCGCACCACCCTCCTGGCCTCGGCGCCCCAGGCGCAGCGCGCCTACCTCCACGCGCGCATCGCCGGGAAGGACGCCGTGCGGAGCCTGCTGGAGCAGGGCGCCGAGCTCGCCGATCCTGGCGAGGCCATCTTCCCCTCCACGCTCCCGCTCCTGGGCGATCACGAGGAGGGCCTGCGCCTGGCCGGCCCCCACGCTGGCGAGCTGAAGGTGGACGCCGCCACCGCCGGAGATCTCGCGGTGGCCCTCGCCTCCCGCAAGGGCGAGGTGGCCATCGCGCTCTACCCCCTGGGCAGCCTGCCGCCCGGCGCCCGCCAGGCGAGCTTCGCCAGCGACGAGCTGGATGCCGCGCGCGCAGCGGGCGCCGGTGACGACCTCGACGCCCGGCTCCACGTCTGCGCTGCCCGGGCCATCGCCTCCCGCCTGGCCGCGCGCGGCGGGGAGGCCGGGCCCCGCGAGGCGGACGCCGTGAGCGAGGGCCGGCCGGGCGGCCTGCGCGTCGGAGAGCTCTGGGTCGAGCTGCGGGTGGACCTGGGCCACCTGGTGGCCTGGGCCCTGCGACCGGACTAGGGGGCGTCCAGCACCTCGACGGGCGGCGGGGAGAGCGGCGCCTCGATCGGCGGCGGCGCGGCCTCGGCCGGCGGAACGAACTCTGCTGGAGGCACCAACGCTGCCGGCGGCGCGGCCATCGGCGGCGGAGGCGACCGATCCTTCCAGGCCCAGGAGGTCTTCATCGCCCGGCAGAAGGCGGCGTCCTTCAGCCCGCGCTGACCCGACTGCCAGTGGACGATCGTGGCGAGCGCCGCCGTCACCGGGAAGGCGATCAGCAAGCCGGTCCGGCGCTCCTGGCAGGTGTCGGAGAGGCGGGGCGTGTTGGCCGCCAGCAAGGCGCCGCCGATCCCCACCGCCGGCCAGAAGAGGCCGGCCATCGCGTGGTCCCCGACCGGGGCGAGGTAGCTCTCGTTGCAGACCGGCGGCTCCTGCTGCTCCCGGGCCTTCTCTCCCACGTAGGGGACCGCGATCAGGGAGCAGCCCGCGCAGGAGAGCAGCGCGCTGACGAGCAGCAGGCGCATCATGGATCGCACCGCTGCACGCAGAGGGTCAGGGCCTGGCCGCAATAGGGGCGCGCCTTGAGGTCGGGTCCGTTACCGCACCCGCCACCGGAGCATCCGGATCCCCCCCCGCCGGCGACGAGCGCGACGACCGCGAGGACCACCCCGGCCGCCGCCGCCGCGGCCGCCGTCACGATCCAGGGCGCCATCAGGAGGGTCGAGCTCGAGCGGGCGCTCTCGCAGTCGTCGTAGTCGTTCCGGCAGGCCTGGGTGCAGGGCGAGCGGTCCAGGTCCGTCGGCATGACGTAGGCCGGCGTGCAGCTCGTGACGAGCAGGACGAGCACGAGCAGCGACGAGGAGAGCGCCGCCCACCCTCTCCTCGCCTCGAGACGCATCCTCAGATCGCCAGGCCCTTGCCCTTGGAGCCCAGGTCGTCGAAGGCCTGCTGCAGGCGGGTCACCATCGACTCCTCGCCCTTCCGCAGCCACTTCCGGGGGTCGTAGACCTTCTTGTAGGGCTTGCCGTCGTCCGGATCGATCTGGTGCTCGAAGGCCACCGGCGTCGCCTTGACGTAGTCGCCGATGGGCTTCGCGAAGGCGAACTGGGTGTCGGTGTCGATGTTCATCTTGAAGACCCCGTAGCTCACCGCCTCGGCGATCTTCTCGGGCTCGCTGCCCGAGCCGCCGTGGAAGACCAGGTGCAGGGGGTTGTCGCCCGTCCCGTGCTTCTCCTTCACCAGGGCCTGGGAGGCCTTCAGGATCTCGGGGCGCAGCTTCACGTTGCCCGGCTTGTAGACGCCGTGCACGTTGCCGAAGGAGGCGGCGACGGAGAAGTGACCGAGCGAGGAGAGCTTCTCGTAGGCCAGCAGCACGTCCGCGGGCTGGGTGTAGAGGTGCGCGTTGTCCGCCCCCTCCTCGAGGTCGTGGCCGACGCCGTCCTCTTCGCCGCCGGTGACGCCCAGCTCGATCTCCAGGCTCATGCCCATCTTGGCCATGCGCTCGAGGATCCGGGCGGACTCACCGAGGTTGAAGTCGATGCTCTCGGCCGAGAGATCGAGCATGTGCGAGCTGTAGAGGGGCGTGCCGGTCTTCTCGAAGTGCTTCTCCGACTCGGCGACCAGCGCCTCGACCCAGGGGATGAGGCTCTTGTCGGCGTGGTCGGTGTGCACGGCCACGCAGACCCCGTAGTGCTCGGCCAGCAGGTGGATGTGCTGGGCGGCGGAGACCGCGCCGAGGACCTTGGCCTGGAAGCCGTCCTTCATGCCCTTGCCGGCGTAGAACTCGGCGCCGCCGTTCGAGAGCTGGACGATGACGTCCGAGCCCGCGACGGCCGCGGCCTCGAGCACCGCGTTCACCGAGTTGGTGCCCACGATGTTCACCGCCGGGTAGGCGTAGCCGCCCTCCTTGGCAGCCTGCACGAACTCCACGTAACGCTCACCGGTGACGACGCCGGGCTTCATCTTGGCCATGATCGATTCCTCGCGAGGATCGGGTTTGGGATGCCGAAAGAGCTCGGCCCCCGAGTACCACGAACCAGCGGAGGTTCAACAGCCGATCAGCGCACCTGGACGTCGGGCATCAGGGCGAGGGTGCGCGGCTGCTCCAGATCCCGCAGCCAGGCCTCGATCGCCGCCGCGTCGGGCAGGGGCTGCGCCGCCTGCACCGAGGCGCCCAGCTCGCCGTCCTGGATCATCTGCCAGAGGTCCTTGGGCTCGGGGTAGGCCTTCAGCTTCACGTCCTCGCCGAGGCCCGCCTTCTTTGCGGCGAGCTGCACCGCGGTCTCGAGGCCGCCGGTCTCGTCGACGAGGCCCTTGCCGACCGCGTCCCGGCCGCTCCAGATGCGGCCCTTGGCGAGCTCCTCGACCTTCGGCAGCTCGATCGAGCGGCCCTCGCCGACCTTCCGCTTGAAGTCGGTGTAGAGGCTGTCGAGGACGCTCACCGTGCGAGCGCGCTGCTCGTCGCTCAAGCTGGCGAACTCGCTCATGATGTCCGAGTTCTCGGCGAACTTGATCGTCTCGACGTTGGCGCCGATCCACTCGTAGAAGCCGCGGAGGTTGAACTTGCCGAAGACCACGCCGATGGAGCCGGTGATGGTCGCCGGCTGGGCGACGATCGCGTCGGCGCCCATCGAGACCCAGTAGCCGCCCGAGCCGGCGACGTCCGACATCGAGACGACCACCGGCTTGCCGAGCTTCTGCGCCCGCTCGATCTCCCGCCAGACCAGGTCCGAGCCCACCGCCGAGCCGCCGGGGCTGTTGACCCGGAAGACGATGGCCTTCACGTCCTCCTCGTCGGCCGCCTCGCGGATGTGCGCGGCGACCACCGGCCCGTGGAGCATCCCGCCCCCGAAGAGACCTCCGCTCTGGCGGGAGGCGACGATCTGCCCCTCTCCGAAGATCACGGCGATGTGCTCGCCGCGGACCTTGTCCTTCACCTTCATCAGGTAGCGGCCGATCGAGATCGACTCGTACTCGTCGGTGCCGGCCACCGTCCGCAGCTCCTCCTCGACCTCGTCGAGGTAGCCGTAGGCGTCGAAGAGGCCGAGGGCCCTCGCCTCCTCGCCGGTCTGCATCCCCTGATCGACCAGGGCCTTCAGCTTCTCGCGATCGACGCCGGTGCGGGCGGCGACCCGCTCGTACCAGAGGTCCTGCAGATCGCCGGCGACGTCGGTGATGGCCTCGCGGAAGTACTCGCTCATCTCCGAGCGGCTGTAGGGCTCGCCGGCCGACTTGTACTCCTTGAACATGATGAAGTCGGGCTCGATGTGGAGCTTCTCCAGGGTGCCCTTCCAGAAGGGCACGTCGACCTGGAGGCCGTTGAGCATCCAGAAGGCCGTGGGCGTCGCCCAGCTCTTGGTGGCCGCGCCCGCCAGGTAGACGTGGGGCTCGTAGACCATGTCGGTCTGCAGGAGCACGTGCAGGGGCTTGCCCGACTTCTCCCGGAAGCGATCGAGCTCCGAGGCGACCTCCTCCAGGCTCGCCATGCCCATGGCCGGGGTGGAGACCTCCACCAGCACCGCCGCGATGTCGTCGTCCTCGGCCGCCGCGCGCAGCCCCTGACGCAGGGAGTAGAGCGAGAGGGGCTTCTGGCCCGAGAGCTCCGCGAAGATGTCCTTGGTCGGCCCCTCGGTGAGGGGACCGTCGAGCCGGATCTCCAGCACCGTCCCCTTCGAGACGCCGCCGCTGCTCGCCAGCCAGATCAGGCCGCCGGTGCAGGAGCCCCCCATGAGGAGCAGGACCACCAGCACCGCCATCGAGAACGAGCCACGCTTCTTCTTCTCCGCCATCGTCCGCCTCCGGGTGGGACCTACGTCCGGGAGTTCGAGTGCATTCCAGGAATGAGTAGCATCGGCGCCGGGAAGGCGCATCGGGGCCGGTAGAGGCCCCGGAAGCGCAGGATCTGACGCCTGCCCGGCGGCCCCGGCGGACCTAGAGTGGATCGTGCGGGCGCCCCGTGGGGGGCTCCGGCGGGGAGTTTCCGCCAGATCGACCGGAGCCCAAGGCGGACGAGATCCGCCCGGGGGTTGACCATGGGATCGAACGGCACGCGGCTGGATCGTCGCATCCAGAAGAGCGAGCACGACGCCTATCGAAGCAGCGGCAAGGTCTCCGAGCCGGCGGCCTGCCCGGACTGCGGGGCGGTCTTCCACAGGGGGCGCTGGCAGTGGGCCTCGCGACCCGAGGGGGCGGCCGAACACCGCTGCCCCGCCTGCAACCGGATCGACGATCACTACCCGGCCGGGATCGTGACGATCGAGGGACCCTTCTTCCGTCAGCACCGCGAGGAGGTCCTCGGCCTGGTCCTCAACCGCGAGAACGCCGAGAAGATGGAGCGGCCCCTCCACCGCATCATGTCGATCGTCGAGGACGGCGACGTCCTCGAGGTCTCGACCACCGACCTGCACCTGCCCCGCTGCATCGGCGTCGCCCTCCAGCGCGCCTACGACGGAGAGCTCGACTACCACTACGAGGCAGGTGAGCAGCTGCTGCGAGTCCACTGGTCGCGCTAACATCGGGTCCATGCGTGGACCCACCGCCATCGCGCTCACCCTGGTCTTCCTCCTGGGCGGCTGTCCCATCGGCGCCGTCCTCTGCCTGGGCGCCGACAAGGAGCTCGAGGAGCGCAACGATCCCTTCGAGCGGATCGAGTGCCCCGAGGGGTTCTCACCTCATCGGGAGGAGACCTGGTGCAGCAGCAGCACCGACTGCGAGGCCCGCCCGGGGGAGCGGACCTACTGCGAGGAGGGAAGCTGCCTGATCTGCCGCCCCGACTGATTGGCTTCCGACCGGTGATGCGCTAAACCAGAGATCATGATTCCCGAGCAGTCGCTGGCGACGCGGACGTGCCCGGATGCAAGGAAGGGTGAGGGAGCATAGCCTGAGCTATGCGACCGAGGCCTGACGCTGCAGGCGGGTGCGGCCTGCAAGCCAGAGGCGATCAGGAATCGTGATTTCTGGTTTTGCTGCGAGGGCAGCATGAGCCTCCTCGGATATGTCGTCCTCGCCTTCGTCTTCCTCGAGCTCTCGAACGTCGCCGCGCTCTACTTCGCGCCGCAGACCCGGCGGGCCAACGCCATGGGCGTCTTCGAGGCCTACGAGGGCGCGAAGGCCCACCCCGGGCTCCACCGGCTGGTGCGCTACCTGACCTTCTGGGTCGCGGGCACCAAGCTGATCTTCCTGGGGCTCCTGCTGGTGATCGTCTTCCTGGGCGGCCCCCTCCTGCTGCAGGTCTCGGTGGGCGTGCTCATCCTGACCATCGGCACCTACTTCTGGAGGCTGCACCCCCTCATCCGGGAGATGGACGCCGCCGGTGAGCTCGCGCCGCAGGGCTACTCGAAGACCCTGGGCAAGATGATCCTCGGCTTCGAGCTGGTCTTCACCGCCGCGCTGCTCTGGGGCGTCTTCGCCGCCCCCTGACGACCCCGGTGAAAGCCCCCAGGGAGCTGCGCGAAGGGGAGGCCGATCGTTGTTCGCCCGCCAGGGGTGATCTACGGTCGAGATCATCTTGGGGGATCGGGGACGAGCGGGAGGCACGACGGCGAGTCCGGCAGGCCTGCAGGCGGCGACCCCCGAGCGGGTGAGGCTCTGGCTGCGGATCGGCGCCCTCGCCTGGTCCGTCATCATCGCGACCTCCATGACGATGACCTTCCGGGCCTACCGCCGGATCCAGGTGGAGCAGGCCCTCGGCCTCCTTCGCGCGGCCACCGAGCAGGATCTGGTGCTCCGGCACTGGGTCGCCAGGAGCCGGGGGGTCTGGGTCGAGCACGACTTCATCGGGGAGCACCACGAGGTGGGCGAGCCCGGCTCCCAGCAGGAGATCGACACCGTGGATGGGCGGCGCCTCGTCCGGGTCGAGGCCGCCCACCTGCTGCGCGCCGTGCACGCCTCGGACACGCTCTCCGAGGTCGGGTCCCAGGGACGCCTGACCACCCTGAACCCTCGCCAGCCAGAGACGGCCCCCGATCCCTGGGAGCGCAAGATGCTCCTGCGGCTGCAGGAGGGCGGAGAGCGGATCCACGAGGTCATCCGGGTGGAGGGTGAGACCGTCCTGCGTCTCCTCGAGCCCATCCGGATCGAGGAGCGCTGCCTCGGCTGCCACGGGAAGCAGGGCTTCGAGGTGGGTGACCTCCGGGGCGGCTGGTCCACCTCCATCTCCCTCTCCCGCCTGGAGCGCGCCAACCGGAGCGGCCTGATGACCGGCCTGGTCGCCCAGTTCGGGATCTACCTGCTCGCGCTCCTCGGCCTCGTCGCCGGCGGCCGGACGGTGATCGGCCGGCTCCAGGCCGCACACGAGTCGGCCTCCGCCCTGGAGGAGTCCGAGCTGCGCTTCCGCACGGTCTTCGAGGCCGCGGTCGAGGGCATCCTGGTGGCCGACAGCGCGACCCGCCGCTTCGTCTATTGCAACGGTGCGGCCTGCGAGCTGCTCGGCTACAGCCGGGAGGAGCTCCTCGAGCTGGGGGTGGAGGACATCCACCCGAAGGAGGCCCTCCCCGAGGTCGGCGAGGCCTTCGAGCGCCAGACCCGCGGTGATCAGCTGCTGGCCCCCAACCTGCCCTGCCTGCGCAAGGATGGCAGCACGATCCTGGTGAACATCACCGCGACCGCCGCCACCATCGACGGGCGCCCCTGCACGGTCGGCTTCTTCACCAACGTCACCGAGGCCCGCCAGATGGAGGCGAAGCTGCGCCAGGCGAGCCGGATGGAGGCGGTCGGCACCCTCGCCGGCGGCGTCGCGCACGACTTCAACAACATCCTCCAGGCCATCCTGGGCCACACCGAGCTCCTCGCCCGCAACCCCCAGCTCAGGCCCGCGATGCAGCAGGACGTGGGCGCCATCGGGGAGGCGGGCCGGCGGGCCGCCGAGCTCACCCGCCAGCTGCTCGCCTATAGCCGGCGGCAGGTGCTGGCCCCGGCGCCCCTGGCGCTCGCCGAGCTCTGCGACGGGATGATGAAGATGCTCGGGCGGCTGATCCCCGAGAACATCACCCTGGAGGTCACCCACGAGGGGAGCGACAGCCAGGTGCTGGCCGACCCCGGGCAGATCGAGCAGGTCGTGATGAACCTCTGCGTCAACGCCCGCGACGCCCTCGCGGCAGGGGGCACCATCTCTCTGCGGACCCGGCGAGTGGAGCTCGACGAGAGGGACGCGCTCCGTCACCCGGACGCCCGCGCGGGCCAGTTCGTGCTCCTCGAGATCGCCGACGACGGCGCCGGCATGACGCCGACCGTCCGCGATCAGATCTTCGAGCCCTTCTTCACCACGAAGGGCATCGGCGCGGGCACTGGCCTCGGGCTCTCGACGGTCTACGGGATCATCCTCCAGCACGGAGGGTGGATCGAGGTGGAGAGCGCGCCCGACGAGGGCAGCCGCTTCTCGGCCTTCCTCCCCCACACCATGGAGGACCTGCGGGAGGCACCGGAGCCCACCCCCATCACCGCGCTCGGCGGCGGGACCGAGCTGCTCCTCCTGGCCGAGGACGAGGAGGCCGTCCTGCAGCTGACCCGCAAGCTCCTCGAGCAGGCGGGCTACCAGGTGCTCGCGGCCCGGGACGGTCAGGAGGCCATCGCGCTGCTGGAGGAGCGCGGCCCGCAGGTCGCGCTCGCGGTCCTCGACGTGATGATGCCCCGGCGCACCGGGCGTGAGGTCGCCGAGTGGATGAGGGCGCGCTTTCCGGAGGTGCCGGTGATCTTCACCAGCGGCTACACGCCGGAGAGGATCCGCAACCACCTCCCCCGGGGGGCCGAGCAGCACCTGATCTCCAAGCCCTACAAGGCGAACACCCTCCTCACCGCGGTGCGGGAGGCGCTCGACCGCAACGGAGAGACCACGACCTGAGGTTCACGGTTTCGCGGCCACCGGGCGCCGGGGGGCTGCTATGCTCCTGCGCGATGAGCACCGAGGCCAGCAAGCCGGAGATCCTCGCCGCCGTTCGCGGCTGCATCGTGGAGGTGGTCGGCGAGGCCTGGGCCTCGGAGGTGACCATCGGCCCCGAGACCTCCTTCTCCGAGGATCTCGAGCTCGAGAGCATCGAGCTGGTCGCCCTCTCGGAGAAGCTCGCCGAGGCCTTCGGCGAGGGCATCGACTTCGTGGGCTGGCTCTCGGGGATGGAGCTCGACGCGATCCTGGAGCTGTCGGTGGGCGACGTGGTGGAGCACATCGAGTCGTGCCGCTGATCGACGCCGGCGGCCTCGAGCTCCACGTCCAGACCCTCGGGCCCGGCCCCGAAGCCCCCCGGCCCCCACCGCCGCCGGTGATCTTCCTCCACGGCCTGCTCGTGGGCTCGATGGCCACCTGGTACTTCTCCCTGGCCCCGGCCCTGGCGGCGCAGCGCAAGGTGGTGCTCTACGACCTGCGGGGCCACGGGCGCAGCGCGACCCCGGCGCGGGGCTACGCCCTCCACGATCACCTGGTGGACCTCGGCGCGGTGCTCGGCGCCTGTGAGGTGAAGAGCGGACCGGTGGTGCTGGTCGGCCACAGCTTCGGCGCCCTCGTCGCCCTCATGGCGACCCTGCGGCGGCCCGAGCGCGTGGCGAAGCTCGTGCTCTGCGAGCTGCCCCTGCCCCCGGCCTCGGCCGGCGTGATCCCCGATCCCGCGCAGATCGACGTCGAGGGGCTCTTCGCCTCCCTGCCGCCGGCCGTGCAGGCGGCCGTCGCCGAGGGGGGTCGGCGCGGCCGGCGCTTCGTGGAGCGGGTGCGCACGCTGGTCGAGGAGACCTCCCTGCTCGCCGACCTCTTCGCCATGACCGACGTCGACGACACGGACCTCGGCGGCCTGATGACCCCCACCCTGGCCCTCTACGGCCGGGACTCCCTCTGCCTGCCGACCGGCGAGCGCCTCGCCCGGGTGATGCCGGCCGCGCGGCTCGTCACCCTGCCCGGCGGGCACTTCCTGCCGGTGGAGTCGCCCGACGCGGTGGGCGAGGCGGTGAAGGAGTTCCTCGGTGGCTGAAGTCCTCGTCGGTGGCCTGAAGCTCCACGTCCAGAGCCTGGGGCAGAGCCCGGGGGAGGACCGGGCCGAGCGAGCCCCGGCCCTCTTCCTCCACGGCCTGGTGATGGACAACCTCTCCTCCTGGTTCTTCACCGTCGCCGGCAAGGCCGCCGCCGAGCGCCGGGTCGTGCTCCACGACCTGCGCGGCCACGGGCGGAGCGAGCGGCCGGCGAGCGGCTACACCCTGCCGGAGCTGACCGGCGAGATCGTCGGGGTCCTCGACGCCCTCGGCGTCGAGCAGCCGGTGCAGGTGGTGGGCAACTCCTTCGGCGGCCTGCTGGCGATCTGCCTCGCCCTCGAGCACCCGGAGCGGGTAGCCAGCCTGGCGCTGGTCGACGCCCTGCTCCCCGAGCCCGGCTGGGCCGGGAACATGCGCGCCACCCTCTCGCTGGAGGGCGACGCGGCCGACAGCCGCATCGCCTCGGACTTCAAGAGCTGGCTCGGCCGCCACAGCGCCCGCAAGCGCAACCGCCTGGCCGACGCCGCCCGGACGCTGGTGAAGGAGACCAGCCTCCTCGACGACCTGGAGACCTCGCCGACCCACGAGGACGCGGCCTACGAGCGCATCACCGCGCCGGTCCTCGCCCTCTACGGCGGCGCCTCCGATCAGCGCGCGGCCGGCGAGCGCCTCTGCGCCCGCCTGCCCGACGCTCGCCTGGAGATCGTCCCCGGCGCGACCCACTCGATCCTCTGGGAGGCCACCGACCTCCTCACCGAGCGCCTGCTGGCCTGGCTGGCCCTGCGCTAAACCCCACCGAGGCCGGTGGCTCGGGGCGCCATCGGGGGGAGGCCTCACCGCTTCTTGAGAACCACGACCGCGCCGATCACGGCAGCGGCCGCCATGAGGAGCAGCCCGAAGATCTGGATCATGCGGGCGTTGAGCAGGAGTGAATCCAGCAGCTGCTCACGGGTGCCGGCGTGGAAGTAGTCGACCTTCAGGGTCGCCTCGCGATCGACTCTGCCCACGAGGGTCACCCGATCTCCGTTCCTGACTCCGAGGAAGCGGAGTGACCCGTGGGGCAAGGGAGTCCCTTCGTGGTCGGCGACCCGCTCATCCGCGTGGGGCTCCAGGAGCTCATGGGCCATGGCGCTGCGAGCCGTCGGTGGACCGGAGGCGGTCTGCACGACCCCTCCCTCGATCGCCACCCGCAGCCGCGGCCAACGCTCCTCGTCTCCCCACCATCGTCCCTCGTTCTCCCCGTCCCGGTAGCGCACCTCCCAACGCTCGGACCGGTAGGCGACGAGGTCCTCACCCTTGATGACGGGGTTGTCCAGGAGCGTGCCCGTCACCAGGACAGCCTCTCCGAGAGTCTCCTGCACGAGCTGCCCCCTGCTCACCGTGGGCACGGCCTCGAGCTCCCGGCGCTCTTGCATCTGCCGGGGGAAGACGACGAAGGCCAGGTAGAACCCCGCGAGGAAGATCAGGCCCACGACCACCGCGGCGAAGATCAGGGCTCCCTTGTCGTCTCTCGCCTTCTCCTTGCTCATCGATCCTCCACGCCAGGTCGGGACGAGGCCTCGCTCAGTCGACGATCGCCACCGCCCGCACCGGCGAGCCGTCGCCCCCGCGGATCGGCAGCGGCAGGCAGGAGAAGGTGAAGGCGCCGGCCGGGACCTCGGCGAGGCGCGTGAGGTTCTCGATGATGACCATCCCCTGGCCCAGCAGGTGGCGGTGCGCGGGGAGGTCCTCGCTCGCGAGGGGATCGACCGAGAGGGTGTCGATGCCGACGCCCTTCAGGCCGCGCCGGGCGAGCCACCCGGCGGCCCGGGGCGTCAGGTGGGGAAAGGCCTCGAAGTAGCGCTCGCTGCCCCAGTGGCGGGACCAGCCGGTGTGCAGGAGGGCGAAGGCCGCCCCCTCCAGGCGCTCCGCGTGGGGCTCGAGGAGCGCGAGGTCGAGCTCGGGAGTCGAGCACCCGCCGAGGTCGAGGATCACCCCCGGGCCGAGGAAGTTCCCGGCCGGTAGCTGATCAAGAGAGGGAGCGCCCTCCAGGACGTGGCAGGGCGCGTCGAGGTGGGTCCCGGTGTGGGTGAAGAGCTCGAGGCGCAGCTCGGCGAAGCCGTCCGCCTCGATCGTGTTGGCCCGGGTGATCACCGGCGGCGCGGTGCCCGGGTAGACGGGGATCTCCGGGTGGATCGCGTGGGAGAGATCGATGACCTTCATCGCCGGCCATTCTAGGACCGAATCCCCTCCCGGCGGTCGGGAACCCTGGCTGGACCTCGGGGTCGATACGCACCAGGAGGCCCGCGATGGCGAGACGTCAGAGGACGCGACGACCCTGGGAGCCACCCCGCAGCACGGGGATGGTCCCCTTCATGAACCTCATCCTGATCCTGATCCCCGCGCTGCTGCTCTCGACCAGCTTCCTGCGGGTCTCGGTGATCGAGGCCCGCCAGACGACGCCGCCTGGCCTGCGCGACGATGACGCCCCACCGGAGGAGCAGCTCCGGGTGACCCTCCACATCGGCCAGGAGGGCTTCCTCCTGCGCTCGGGAGCGACCGAGGGCACCCTGGCGGGCCCCGACCTCCCGCTGATCGAGGGGCGGCACCCCTTCGAGCAGCTCGTCGATCACCTGCGGGCGCTCAAGGACCTGCACCCCGACGCCCGGCAGATCACCCTCAGCGCGGACCCGGACGTGAGCTACACGGTCGTGGTCCGGGCCATGGACGCGACCCGGGAGGACGGCGCGACGACCCTCTTCCCGGATCTCGTGGTCTCGGCCTCGGGGCCGGCCGGGGCCTCCTCGAGGGCGGGGGCGGGCGCGGCGGCGGGCGGCTCGACGGCGCCAGGGGTGGCGCGAGCCTTGGTGCGCTTGCCGCCGAAGCGGCCGGTCAGCTCGATGGCCAGGTAGTCCCGGGAGATCTCCTGGGTGCTGCCCGCGCCGATGGTGACCAGGGCCTTGCCGAAGACCAGGTGGTAGGTGGCGGCGATGCGGAAGCCGCCGAGGTTGATGCCGAGCTGGGGCGCGATGGCGAAGGTGCGACCGGCGTCGATGGAGGCGCCGCTGGTGCCGCCGCCCAGGCCCGCCGAGGTCATGGCGCCGAAGCCGAAGCCGACGAAGGGCCGGACCTTCGAGGTGGTGAAGAACCACTCACCCTTGAGGTAGCCGGCGGCGTTCAGGCGCATGCCCACGCTGACGCTGTTGCCGCCGTCGTCGAAGCTGCCCATGAAGAGCACGGCAGCCTCCATGCGGAGGCCCACCGCCAGGTTGTCCATCAGGTTGACCTTCGGCTCCGCGATCGCGCCGAAGCCGTAGGCCCCGGGGTTGCCCAGGCCGAAGGCGCCGGTGACGCCCGACTCGGTGCGGAAGAGCTGGTAGTTCTCGGCCGGGATCTTGGTCGAGATGCCGGCGAAGGCCGTGGCCGGGGCGAGGATCGCGACGGCGAGAAGAGCGGTGAGCAGGCGCTGCATGGGTCCCTCCCTCGAAGAGTGTGCGTGGCGGCCGCGGAGCCTGGGACGCGACACCCCCCCGGAGAATTCACCGGCCGTGATAGAACGCCCGGTGCCCCCATGGCCCGCTTCCTCGTCATCGTCCCCCCACTCGCAGGTCACATCAACCCCACCCTCGCGGTGGGGGCCGCCCTGGAGCGC
The DNA here is from genome assembly GCA_029210625.1 of Deltaproteobacteria bacterium. Taxonomy (NCBI): domain Bacteria; kingdom Pseudomonadati; phylum Myxococcota; class Myxococcia; species Deltaproteobacteria bacterium. The sequence continues at coordinate 161,659 of JARGFU010000008.1, forward strand.
CGGGGACACGAGGTGGCCTGGGTCGGGCACCCCGGCGCGCTGGACGCCCGGCTGCCGGCCTCGGCCCGCCGCTACGAGCTGCCCGACGCGGTGCCGGCCGGGCTCCTGCGGACGATGACCGACCGCTCGAACAAGGTGCGCGGCCTGGCGAGCCTGAAGTTCCTCTGGGAGGACTTCCTGGTGCCCCTGGCCCGGGCGATGCTGCCCCAGCTGCCGGCCGTGCTCGACGACTACCGCCCGGACGTCCTCCTGGTCGATCAGCAGGCGGTGGCCGGCGCCCTCGTCGCCCGGCAGCGGGGGCTGCCCTGGGCCACCTCCTGCTCGACCTCGGCGGGGGTGACCGCGCCCCTGGCCGGGCTGCCGAAGGTGCAGGCGTGGCTCGACGAGCAGCTCGCCGCCCTGGTGGCCGAGGCGGGCCTCCCCGCGACCCCCGAGCCCGATCGCTCGCCCCACCTGGTGCTGGTCTACTCCAGCCGGGAGCTGGCCGCCCCCGACCAGAGCTTCCCGGAGCAGATCCGCTTCGTCGGACCCTCCCTGGGCCGGAAGGGTCCGCCGGTGGACTTCCCCTGGGAGGCCCTCGACCCCTCCCGCCCGAAGGTCCTCGTCAGCCTCGGCACGGTGAACGCCGAGCGGGGCGCCCGCTTCTTCGCCGCCGCCGCCGAGGCCCTCGCGGCGATGGAGGTGCAGGGCATCCTCGTTGCGCCGGAGGGGAGGGTGGGCGATCTTCCGACGAACGTGATCCGCCGCGACTTCGTCCCGCAGCTCGAGCTGCTGCCCCACCTCTCGGCGGTGATCTGCCACGGCGGCCAGAACACCGTCAGCGAGTCCCTCGCCCACGGGCTGCCCCTCCTCGTCGCTCCGATCCGCGACGACCAGCCGGTGATCGCCGAACAGGTGGTCGCCGCCGGCTGCGGCCTGCGCCTGCGCTTCTCGCGCTCGGGCGCCGCCGAGATCCGCGAGGCCCTCGAGGCGATCCTCTCCGACGAGGGCTACGCCGCGCGGGCCGCGGCGATCGGCGAGAGCCTGAAGCGCGCCGGCGGCGCCGAGGCGGCGGCCGAGGCCCTGATCGCCCTCGACGCCGGGGCGGGGACGCGCGCGTGAGCTGGGTCGCCCTGATCCTCGCCGCCCTCTGGCTCGGCGACGTCTGGCGCCTGCGCGGACGGCTGGCGAAGCTGCCTCGCCTCCCCTTCGGACCCGAGAGCGCTGGCGCCGACGAGGCGGACCTCTCGGAGTGGACCCACCTGCTGGCCCCCGGGGCCGAGCTCTCCCGCCACACCTTGCGCGCGGCCGTCGCCCTGGCCGAGGAGCAGGGCTGGGAGGCGGTGGACCTGATCCCCGGTGATCTGCCGGCCGAGGGGCTGCTAGGGCTCCTGGCGACCTATGATCCCGAGCGCTGGCGCGAGGATCCCTTCCGCCCGGTGCGCAGCGCCGGTCAGGTGCTGGTCGTTCGCCGGGCGCTCGTCGAGCGCTGCGGCCTCGAGCTCACCGAGGGCGAGCTGCCGAGCCTGGCGGCCTTCCTCGAGGCCGCCGGCGAGATCCGCCGCTGCACCACCCGGCGCGAGGCGAGCGGTCACGGCTCGGGCCTGGCCCTGGCCCCGGGGCTGCGAGCCGGTCCCCGGAGCATGGCCGAGGAGCGCACCCTCTTCGACGCCGTGGTCGGGCGGGGGGCGCCCTTCGTCCTGGGCGCCCAGGGCGGCGTGCTGGCGCTCCTGCTGCTGACCCTGGTGCTGGCGCCGGCCCCGGGGCTGATCGCCCTGCTGGTCTTCCACCTCCAGCCCCTGCTGATCACCGCCGGCCGGGGCGCGCAGCCCGCCGACACCGGCGCCCTGACCCTCCTGCGGGTCCCCCTGACCCTCTGGCGCTGGGGGCGGCTGGTGCGCGCCGGCAGCGGCGAGCAGCGCCTGGCCCTCCCCGAGGCCCGCTCGGCCTACGCCGGCCTCCTCGAGGGGGGCACCGCGAGCTTCTTCGAGCCGCGCCGCACCGCCTGCCCCCACTGCGGCGGCGAGACCCTCTACGAGCACCTCACCACCGGCGACCTCTACCAGCAGAAGCCCGGCACCTTCACCCTGGAGCGCTGCGGCGACTGCTCCCTCATCTTCCAGAACCCCCGCCTCTCCCTCGAGGGCCTCTCCTTCTACTACCGGGACTTCTACGACGGCCTGGGCGAGGCCGGGATGGAGACGATCTTCGGCGCCTCCCTGCCGGCCTACCACGCGCGGGCGCAGGCGCTGGAGGGGCTCTCGGATCCGAAGCGCTGGCTCGACGTGGGCGGGGGCCACGGCCACTTCTGCGTGATCGCGCGCGAGCACTTCCCCGGCTGCCGCTTCGAGATCCTCGACCTCGCCGACAGCGTCGAGGCCGCGAAGCGCCGGGGCTGGGTGGACGAGGGCCACCGCGGGCTCTTCCCCGAGTCCGCCGAGGGGCTGGGCCGCTACGACGTGGTGAGCATGAGCCACTACCTCGAGCACGTCCGCGATCAAGAGGCGGAGATCGAGGCCGCCGCCCGGGTGCTGCCCGTGGGCGGGCACCTGATGATCGAGATCCCGGACCCCGAGTCGAAGCTCCCGAAGCTCCTCGGCCGCCACTGGATCCCCTTCTTCCAGCCGCAGCACCAGCACTTCCTGGCGCCGCGCCACGTGGACGAGCTGCTGCAGCGCCATGGCTTCACGCCGGTGCGCTGGGCGCGGGGCAGCGCCCACATCCCGGTGGACTTCTTCATGGCCTCCTGGATCCTCGTCACCCGCCTGGCGGGTAGCCCCGGGAGGCCCTGGCTGCCGGCGCCCACGATGGCCGACTGGGTGCGCCACGACCTGGTCTGGGCCCTGGGCTTCTGGCTCCTGCCCGCGGGCTGGATCGTCGATCGCGTGGCCGAGCGGGCCTTGCGCAAGGGCGGCTGGTCGAACGCCTTCCGCGTCGTGGCCCGGAAGGACCGCGACGATCCGGCCGCCGGCGAGTAGGCGCTACTGCAGGTGGATCGCGGCGCCCTCGGAGCGCCCGGCCCAGAGCACGGCCTGGGAGCCGCCGGCCAGGAGGTTGGTGACGCTGGCCGAGCGGGTCACCCCGAGGAAGGCGTTGCCGTTCTGGGCGCCGCCGTCCCGCACCGGGGCGAGGTACTGCGCCGGCACCTCGAAGCTGCCGGTGTCGTTGGTCACGCAGACCAGCATCGTCCCGGAGATCGCCGAGAGGTAGAAGAGGTCGGCCGGGGTCAGGGTGATCACGACGAGGTCGCCGCCGCCCGGCGTCCAGGTGATGGTCATCGGGGAGGAGGCCGGCTGCTGAGCCACCGTCGCGCCGGGGGTCGGCGAGATCAGCGCCATCTCCTGCGGGGTCGTCAGGTTGATCGAGAAGGCGCCGAGGTCCGGGCCGCCCATCGCGTTGGCGGTGATCACGTTGCCCTCGTTGAAGAGGGGCCGCGGCACGGAGCCGGCCGGCTGGTACTCCACGCCGCCGCTCACGGCGACGGGGTTCAGCGTCACCGCGCTGCCCGCGAGGCCGCCGACGACGATCTGGCCGGCGTCGAAGCCGGGCAGGGTGGTCGGCGCGTTCGGATCGTAGGCCTCGTTGCTGCAGCCGGCGGGCGGGGGAGGATCGAAGACGTCGGTGACCACCGCCTCGACGGTCGAGAGGGGCACCTGCGGGATGTCGGTGAGGGTGATGATCGCCCGCATCGGGGTCCCGGTGCCGCCGTCGTCACCCCCGTCGGGGAGGCTCCCGTCGGGGATCCCGCCGTCGTCGCCGCCGTCGGGGTTTCCGCCTGCGTCGGAACTGCCGCCGTCCTCGCCGCCGTCGGGCCAGCCCCCGCCATCGTCGCCGCCGTCGACGCCCGCGTCCCGTCCTCCGTCCCGGTTCGGCGTGTCGAAGTCCGGCTCGTTGCGGCCGCCGCAGGCGGCCAGGAGAAGCACGAGGGAAGCGGCGAGGGAGCAGGTGACGAGGTGCCTCATGATCCTCCGGAGGATACCCGAATCGGGCCGACTTTGGGTGGGGGGCGGGTTAGAGTGTTCGCCCGTGGCGAATCTCGGCTACATCCAGGTGGTGAGGCACTGCAACCACGTCTGTGGCTTCTGCAGCAACCCGGTCACGCCCTACGTCCACACCTTCGACTCGATGAAGGTGCTGGTCGACGACTTCGTCGAGCGGGGCTACTACGGCGTCATCCTCACCGGCGGCGAGCCGACCCTCCACCCCGAGCTGCCGGCCATCTGCCGCTACGCCCGCGACCAGGGCCTGCACGTGCGGATGATCACCAACGGCTCGCGCCTCTCCGAGGAGGGCTTCGCCCGGGACATGGCCGAGGCCGGCCTGCAGCTGGCGCACATCTCGGTCTACTCGGTGCGCCCGGAGATCGAGGCGCAGCTGCGCGGCACCGAGGACACCCTCCCGGCGGCGCTGAGGTCGATCGAGAACGCCCACAAGTTCGGCATCGACGTGAACCTCAACTGCGTCATCAACAAGCTCAACGCCGACCACCTCGACGAGAACATCCGCTACTTCATCGAGCACCACCCCTACGTCCGGCACTTCGTCTGGAACAACCTCGACCCCTCCATGGGCCGGGCCGAGGCGAACCAGGCCCACTACCTCCACCGCCTGGTCGACTTCGAGGTCTCCCTCACCCGGGCCTGCTCCCTCCTGCAGAAGTCCGGCCGCACCTTCCGGGTGGAGAAGGTCCCCTTGTGCTTCATGACCGACTTCGCCTGGGCGAGCACCGAGACGCGGAAGATCGTGAAGGGCGAGGAGCGCATCGTGCACTTCCTCGACGCCAAGCAGACGGTGCGGCAGACCGAGTGGGGCCACCTCTACGCCGACGCCTGCGAGCCCTGCTCGCTCAAGACCATCTGCGCCGGCCTCTTCGACCGGGGCGAGGGCTACGATCCGGCCGAGTTGAACCCGGTCTTCGTCGACCGCGACGCCATCGCCCGCCGGATCCTCTTCGACGGCCAGGATCCGGCCTTCGAGTTCCCGACCTTCGAGGCCTGGCGGATCGACTTCGACCGCCGCCTGAAGGCGCAGCGGGAGGAGGCCGAGGCGCGCGGCCCCCGCGATCGGGACCGCCCGCCGCAGGATCACAGCCTGAAGGTGGGCGAGGTCACCGAGAAGGGCCGCCGCCTCTTCGAGTCCAAGCGCGCCTCCGAGGAGCGCAAGGCCGCCGAGCGCGGCCTCTCCCTCGAGGGGCGCGAGGAGAGCGACGGCCCGGCCGAGGGCTGAGCCGCCGCCCGGAGGATCAGAAGCCGCGGCCGAGAGCCAGGCCGAAGACCAGCGCCTGGTGGGGGTGCTCGGCGAGCACGTAGTCGAAGTTGAAGGTCGGCGCGAGGGTGTAGGCCCCGAGGTGGAGGTCGTAGCCGATCCCCGCGCGTGCGACGAAGGCGGCCTCCTCGTGGGCGTAGTCCAGGCCGGGGGCGACGATCACCTTGAGGCCGGCGACGGGGTGGACGACCAGCATCGGCGCGGCGAGGACGGCGAAGCTGTAGTGGCCGAGGTCCATCGGGAAGTCGACGAGGAGGCCGACGCCGAAGAGCTCGGAGAGGCGCCGCTCGTAGTCGAGCCCGGCGGTCAGCACGGTCTGGGGGTGATCCCCGAGGAAGGTGGTGCCGCCGAGGAAGACGCCGACGTGGTTGGCGTGGGTCGCGTGGGCGCCGGCGGGCGCCTCCACGGTGTGGTCGGCGCCGGTGGCGGCCTCGGGCGGAGAGGCGCTGGCGGCCGGGGAGAGACAGAACGCGAGGGCGAGAGCGAGGAGCTTCTTCATGGTTGGGTCTCGTGGCTGTGCGGTCGGGGACCGCGGTTGGGAGCGAGCGCAGGTGTACTCCCAAGCCCTCCGGGGCGAAAAGAGGCCCCGAGGCGATCAGCCGTGGACGAGCTTCCCGAGCTCGCGCATCCAGGCGAGCTCCTCCTCCGACATCGGCCCCCGCTCGAGCCCGGCGAGGTTCGCCGCGAGCTGCTCGGCGGAGGCCGGGCCGGTGAGGGTCAGGGGGATCGCCGGGTGGGAGAGGCAGAAGCGGTAGCAGTCGGCGGCGTCGGGGACCCGGCCCTCCCAGCCCTTCGGCGCCATCAGCAGCTTGCGCCAGGAGGTGGCCGTATAGGCGACCAGGAAGCGCTCCCGGGCGCCCTCCCCCGCGGGCAGGTACGGGAAGATCTCCTTCTCCGCGCCCGGGTGAGCCGCGTTGTAGCGGATCTGCAGCATGTCCAGCTCGCTCTCGGCGGCCAGGCGGCCGGCCCGGGGGCGGTCGTGGATCGTCACGCCGATCGCGCGGATCTTCCCCTCCTCGCGCAGGGCCAGCAGCTCGTCCATCACGCCGCGGGTGTCCCAGGAGGTCACCCCCAGCCAGTACATCTGGAAGACGTCGACGTAGTCGATGCCGAACTTGCGCAGGAGGCCCTCGACCCCCCGGCGGTACTGGAAGCCGAAGGGGCCGCCGGTCCCCGCCGCGAAGATCATCCGCTCCCGATCGCCGGCCAGCGCCTCCTTCACCCCCAGGAAGGCGCGCCCCTTCCTCATCCCGCTCCAGAAGAGGTAGTTGACGCCCGCCTCGACCGCGTCGCGGACCTCGCGGCTGCCGATGCCGTAGTTGACGGCCAGCCCCAGGGGGAAGGCCTCCTTCTCGACCACCGGGAGAATCCTCGCTTCGAAGCTCATGGTGCCCGGCATCCTAGCCCAGATGGAGGGAGCGCCCCGGCCACCCCGGATCCTGTCCCGGAGGGTGCCCTTCGATCTAGGGTGCCCTGCACCGGCCCCAGCCCCCCCCTCGAGCACGCCCCCGTGGACCAGACCCTCACCTCACCTGGCAGACCGAGCATGGTCACGCTCCTGCGTCCGGGCCTCGCCCTGATCCTGCTGGCCGCGCTGCTCCCGGCCCCGTCCCGGGCCGAGGCGCGCAAGGTGCGGGTCGCCGTCTTCGACCTGCCCCCCGCCATCTCGCTGACCCCCGAGGGCGCGGCCCAGGGCTTCTTCGTCGATCTCCTGGACGAGGCGGCTCGCCAGGAGGGCTGGGAGCTCGAGTACGTCCCCGGCGGCTGGGCCGAGGGCCTGGCCCGCGCGCGCGCCGGCGAGCTCGACCTCCTCACCAGCGTCGCGCGCACCCCCGAGCGGGAGGCCTTCCTCGACTACGGGGAGGTGCCGCTGCTCCACGTCTGGAGCGAGGTCTACACGACCGAGGGGCAGGAGCTGCACTCGGTCTTCGATCTTCGCGGCAAGCGCGTCGCGGTGATGCGGGGCGACTACAACCGCGCGGTCTTCGAGGAGACCATGCGGGGCTTCGGGATCGAGAGCGAGCTCGTGGAGGTCGAGGACTTCGACACCGTCTTCGAGGCCCTCCGGGAGGGGCGGGCCGAGGCCGGGGTGGTCAACAACACCTACGGCGCCGCTCATGGCAGGGCCAGGGGCGTGGTCGACACCGGGGTGGTCTTCCACCCCTTCCCCATCTACTTCGCCGTCGCCCGGGGGAAGAACCCCGAGCTGCTCCGGACCCTCGACCGCCACCTGCACGCCTGGCGGGCCGAGCCGAGCTCCCTCTACCACCGGCGCCTGCGCTTCTGGCTGCATCGCGATCTCGCCGTGGAGCAGGTCACCCCCCGGGCGGTCTGGAGCGCCCTGGCGGGCCTGATCCTCCTCGGGGCGGTGCTCGCCCTGCTGGTCTTCGTCCTGCGCCGGCGGGTCCTCTCGGGGCAGGAGAGCCTGGTCGCCAGCCGGGAGCAGCTCGCCGAGAGCGAGCGGATGCTGGCGGCGATCGCCCGCAACCTGCCGGGGATGGTCTATCGCTGCCTCGCCCGCCCCGGCTGGAGGATGGAGACCGTCAGCGCCGGCGCCGCGACGCTCACCGGCCACCCGGTGGAGGCGCTGGTCGGACCCGGGGCGATCCCCTTCGCCAGCCTGATCCACCCCGACGATCTGCCAGGGGTCGAGGCCCGGATCGGAGAGGCCGCCGTGGCCGGTGAGCCCTTCGAGCTGGAGTACCGGCTGATCGACCGGGGGGGAGAGGAGAAGGTGGTCTGGGAGCACGGGACCTGGCTCCCGGCGTCGGCCGAGGGAGAGAACCAGCGGATCGGCATCGTCCTGGACGTCTCGGACCGGGTCCGGGCCGAGAGCGAGAAGGAGCGCCTGCGCCTCCAGCTGCTCCAGTCCCAGAAGATGGAGTCGATCGGACGCCTCGCCGGTGGCGTGGCTCACGACTACAACAACGTCCTGGGCGTGATCATCGGCCATGCCGAGATGGCGCTGCTGCGAGAGACCCAGCTCCCCGGCGAGCTGCGCGGGTACCTCGAGGAGATCCGCGACGCGGCGCTGCGCTCGGGGGAGCTCACGAGGCAGCTCCTCGCCTACGCCCGGCGCCAGCCCTCGGCGCCGCAGGTCTTCGACCTCGAGGAGAAGCTCCAGGAGATCCTGCGCTTCCTCGGCCGACTGATCGGTGAAGACGTGGAGCTGGTCTGGAAGCGCGGTGACGCCCGGACGAAGGTGCGCATCGATCCCTCGCACTTCGACCAGATCCTGACCAACCTCTGCGTGAACGCCCGCGACGCCCTCGAGGGCGAGGGCACCATCACGCTCGAGACCACCGTGCAGAACCTCGACGAGGACGACCTCGCCGGAGAGACGGGGCTGCCGCCGGGGGACTACGCCCGGCTCACGGTCAGCGACACCGGGAGCGGCATCGACGAGACGGTGTTGCCGATGATCTTCGAGCCCTTCTTCACCACCAAGGAGATCGGCAAGGGCACTGGCCTGGGGCTGGCCACCGTCCAGGGCATCGTGCAGCAGAACGGCGGCTTCATCCGCGCCGCCTCGCGGCCGGGCGAGGGGGCGACCTTCACCGTGTACCTCCCGGCGGTCGAGGTCGAGCTGACCGCCCAGGCTCGCCCTGCCCCCCTGCGCCTGGCCGAGGGCGAGCCGGCGACCATCCTCCTGGTCGAGGACGACCCGCGGGTGCTCATGACCACCCAGATGATGCTCGAACACCTGGGGCACCGGGTGCTGACCGCCAACGGCCCCGAGCAGGCCCTCGAGGTCGCCGAGCTCCACGGCCAGGAGCTCCACCTGCTGCTCACCGACGTGGTGATGCCCGGGATGGACGGCCACGCCCTCGCCCAGCAGCTCTGCAGCCAGCTCCCCGGCCTGCGCCACGCCTTCCTCTCCGGCTACACGGCCGACATCCTCTCCAGGAAGGGCGTGCTCGAGGAGGGGGTGCGGCTGCTCCACAAGCCCTTCTCCTTCACTCAGTTCTCGGCCTTCCTGGAGGAGGTCCTCTCCGAATAGGCTGCGGCACCCCCCCAACGCCGGAGGCGTCGAACATGAACAAGACCGAGATCAAGCAGATCCATGCCCGGGGCGAGGAGCTCCGCGACTTCATCGTCGAGACCACCATCGAGATCGCCAGGGTGCGCACGGTGAACTACGACCCGGCCGACTACCCCGGCGAGGGGCCCGACGGCATGGACCTGCCCGGTCACGAGGCGCGAGTGGTCGAGCGCCTCGAGCGCGTCCTCGACGGCTGGCACCTGCCCCATCACCGGGAGGGCCGCATCCCCGAGCGCCCGGCCCTCTTCGCCAGCGTCGGCCGCAAGGAGAAGGGAGCCCGGCGGATGATGCTCCTGCTCCACACCGACACGGTCCCCTCCGGGGACCGCAGCGCCTGGCGCTTCGATCCCTTCGACGCCCACGAGAAGGGCGGCAAGCTCTACGGCCGGGGCGTCCTCGACAACAAGGGGCCGCTCGTCTCGGCCCTCGCGGCCTTCAAGATCATCTCGGAGCAGGCCGAGCAGATCCCGGGCGAGGTGATCTTCGCCGCCCTCCCCGACGAGGAGGTGCAGGCGGGCTACGGCCTCGACTGGCTCCTCGCCAACGGCAAGATCGCCTGTGACGAGGCGGTGGTGCCGGACATCGCCGGCGAGATGAAGGAGATCAACATCGCCGAGAAGGGTCGCCTGGGCCTCTCGATCACCGTACGCGGCAAGTCCGCCCACGCGATGGATCCCTCCCAGGGGGTGAGCGCCGCCTACGGCCTCGCCCAGCTGGTGCTCGAGCTCGAGAAGATGAAGATGCCCCACACCAAGCACCCCATCCTCGGGCGCCCCACCCTCAACGTGGGGATCATCAAGGGCGGCAACGCCGCGAACGCGGTGCCGGATCTGGCCCAGGCCGTGGTGGACATCCGCTACGTGCCCGGACAGAAGGAGGCCGCGATCAAGAAGCAGATCAAGGACCTCTGCGCCGGGATCGCGAAGAAGCGAAAGGGGCTGCGCTTCACGGTCGAGGCCCGGCGAGGTGCGCCGCCCATCGCGGTGAAGCCCGACGCGCCGATCGTGAAGACCATCCTCGCCCACGCCCCGAAGGCCCAGATCGTCGGCACCGGCGGCGGCACCTTCGCCCACGCCCTGGTCGAGCAGGGCATCGACGCGGTGGGCTGGTCCCCCGGCAACGAGAAGACCTACCACCAGGCCAACGAGGAGATCGCGGTCAAGCAGCTGACCACCTACGCCGGCCGCCTGGCCGCCGTGGTGCTGGATCGGGTGGCCGGGTAGCCCTGGCTACCGCGCCTTCGCCAGGGCGTGGACCTCGTCGTCGGTGAGGACGTGGTCCGCGGCCTTGGCGCCGGCGAAGACGGCCTGGGCCAGCTCGTCGCTGACCTCGTAGCCGTTCTTGTCGAGCCAGTAGAGGACGTTCGAGAGGCCGCTCATCGGGCCCACCTCGATGCGCTGGGACTCCCCCACCATCGAGGCGGGGACGCCCGAGTAGACTCGATCGGCGAGGAAGTCCTCGCCCTTCTTCTCGGCCTTGATCACCGCGGCGGCGTGCACGCCGGTGGCGGTCCGGAAGGCGTCGGTGCCGACGACGGGGTAGCCCTTGGGGATGGGCGTGTCGGTGGCCTCCGAGATCAGCTTCACCCACTCGGGGAGGTTGGTCAGGTCGCCGTCGAACTCACCGAGGAGCTTGAGGTTCACCAGGAGCTGATCGAGGGAGGCGTTGCCGACGCGCTCGCCGATGCCCAGCGCCGTGCCGTGGAGGCGGGTGGCGCCGTACTCCATGGCGGTGAGGGTGTTGGTCAGCGCCAGGCCCCGATCGTTGTGACCGTGCCAGTCGATGCCCACCTCGCGCCCCGAGGACTCGATGATGTCCTTGGTGAACTCGATGAGGTTCTTCACGCCGTCGGGGGTGGCGTGGCCGACGGTGTCGCAGAGGGTGAGGCGGTGGATGCCGCACTCGATGGCGTTGCGGAAGAGCACCGAGAGGTCCTGGGGCGTCGAGCGCACGGTGTCCTCGGTGACGAAGGTCACCGGCAGGCCCTCGCCCACCGCGAACTCGATGGCGGTCGAGCTGAACTTCAGCAGCTTCTCGACCTCCCACTCCTCGACGAAGCGCCGGATGGGGCTGGTGCCGAGGAAGGCCATCACCTCGAGCTGCATCCCGACCTTCTGGCTGATCTCGGCGATCGGGCGCACATCATTCAGGTGGGTCCGCGCCGCGCAGTTCGCCTTGATGGGCAGCTTCTTCTCGATGATGAACTCGGCCAGCTCCGTGACGTGCTCGACCGCCCGCGGACCCGCGCCGGGCAGGCCGAGGTTGATCGAGTGGATACCGAGGGCCGCGGAGAGCTCGATGAAGCGCTTCTTCTCCTCGATGGTCGGATCCTTGACCGAGGGGCCCTGGATACCGTCTCGCAGGGTCTCGTCCTGCAGCATCACCGACCCCTCGGTGAGGGGGTGGCGGCGCTTGCGAGTGTTCCAGTCGTAGACGAGCTTCTGCTCGTGCTGGTTGGACGACATGAGGTGCTCCCTTCATCCCGATTTGCGTCAGAGCGGCCGTGGTGTACCACTGTCCACCCGAGAATGCGTAGATCGACCCGCAACGGGCCCCGGCCCGGACAGTGATTTCCATACCTTAGGAAGCGATGACCCTCCCCGACCCCGCCCCCGCGCTGCTGCGCCTCCTCGTCAACGGCGAGACGCGGGTGCTCCCCTGTGCCCCGAACGAGACCCTCCTCGAGGTGCTGCGCTACCGCCTCGCCCTCACCGGCACCAAGCAGGGCTGCGACAAGGGGGACTGCGGCGCCTGCACGGTGCTCATCGACGGGCAGCCGGCCCTCGCCTGCCTGACCCTGGCCACCCTCTGTGAGGGGAAGAACATCTGGACCGTCGAGGGGCTGGCCGACGGCCCCGAGCTCCACCCGGTGCAGGCGGCCTTCGTCCGGCACGGCGCGGCCCAGTGCGGCTTCTGCACCCCGGGGATGCTGATGTCCTCGGTGCACTTCGCCGAGAGCTACACCGGATCGGAGGCGCCGGAGCACGGCGAGATCGCTCACGCCCTCTCGGGCAACCTCTGCCGATGCACCGGCTACACCAAGATCCTCGACGCCGTCGCCGAGGCCACCCTCGAGGTGGCCGCCCGGCGCGGGGCCCCCGGAGCGGGAGAGGAGGGGGGCTCATGAAGACCCCGCCCCTCCCCCGGGACCTCGAGCGCTACGCCGACCAGGCCCGACCGCCCCGGGAGACCCCCGGCCACGCGCCGGTGATCGGCCGCCGCCATGGGCGAATCGACGGGCCGGCCCAGGTGACGGGCGCGGCGATCTACGCCGACGACCTCTGCCTGCCGCGGATGCTCCACGGCAAGATCCTGCGCTCGCCCCACGCCCACGCGCGGATCGTCTCCATCGACGTCGAGGCGGCCCTCGCCCTGCCCGGCGTCGAGGCGGTGATCACCGGGCAGGACCTGATGACCCCCTACGGGATCATCCCCTGGACCGAGGACGAGCACGTGATGGCCGTCGAGCGCGCCCTCTTCGTGGGGGACGCGGTGGCGGCGGTGGCGGCCCTCGACGAGGCCACCGCCGAGGCCGCCTGCGGCCTGATCGAGGTCGAGTGGGAGGTGCTGCCGCACGTCCTCGATCCCGAGGAGGCTCTGCGCGAGGGCGCCCCGGTCCTCCACCCGCACCCGAAGCGGAAGGGCAACCTCACGAAAGAGATCGAGCTCTCGTTCGGAGACCCCGGCGCAGGCGATGAGGCTGCGACGGTTGTGGAAGGGGACTACTTCTTCCACGGCACCACGCACGCCGCCATCGAGCCCCACTGCGCCATCGGCGAGGTGGGCGCCGACGGGCTGCTCACGGTCCACTCCGCCACCCAGGTACCCCACTACCTCCACCGGGCACTGGCCCGCGTCCTCGAGCTGCCGCCGAACCGGATCCGGGTGGTGCAGCCGGCGGTGGGCGGGGGCTTCGGCGGGAAGTCCGAGCCCTTCGACCTCGAGTTCTGCGTCGCGCTCCTCTCGCTGCGCACCGGCCGGCCAGTGAAGATCCTCTACACCCGGGAGGAGGTCTTCCTGGCCCACCGCGGCCGGCACCCCACCGCCGTGCACGCGAAGCTCGCCGTGGACGACGAGGGGAGGCTGCAGGGCTACGAGGCCGACCTCCTCCTCGACGGCGGGGCCTATGCCTCCTTCGGGCTGATCACGACCTACTACTCCGGGCAGCTCACCGCCCTGCCCTACCGGCTGCCCGCCTACCGCTACCGGAGCCGGCGCGCCTACACCAACAAGCCAGCCTGCGGCCCCAAGCGAGGCCACGGCGCGGTGCAGCCCCGCTTCGCCCTGGAGGTCTCCCTCGACAAGGCGGCCCACGCCCTGGGGATCGATCCGATCGAGCTGCGCCGCCGGAACTTCATCGGCGAGAACACCCGCACCGTGAACGAGCTGCGGGTCGGGTCCCTGGGCCTACTCACCTGCCTGGACGAGGTCGAGCGGCGCAGCGAGTGGAAGGCGCGCCGCGGCAGGCTGCCCTTCGGGCACGGCCTCGGCGTCGCCTGCAGCGCCTACATCAGCGGCACCAACTACCCGGTCTACCCCAACGAGATGCCCCTCTCGGCCGTGCAGGTCGCCGCCGATCGCTCCGGCCGGGTGCGGATCTTCAGCGGCGCCTCGGAGATCGGGCAGGGCTCGGACACGATGCTCGCCGCCGTCTGCGCCCAGGAGCTGGGGGTCGAGCTGACCGACGTGCGGGTGGTCAGCGCCGACACCGATCTGACCCCCGTCGACCTCGGCGCCTACTCCAGCCGCATCACCCTCATGGCCGGGCACGCGGCCCTCCACGGCACCCGCCAGCTCGCCGCGAAGGTCCGCCAGGCCGTGGCCGAGGCCTGGGAGATCGAGAAGAAGAACGTCGCCCTCGCCGGCCGCCTGGCCCTCGACATCACCGACCCCTCCCGCAGCCTGCCCATCGCCGAGGCCTTCGCCCTGGCCGAGGCGCGCTTCGGCACCCTCGGCGCGACGGGCTACTACCACACCCCCAAGGACGTGCACGGCGACTACCGGGGCGGCGCCATCGGCGCGACGCCGGCCTTCTCGGCCACCGCCCACGTGGTCGAGGTGATCGTCGACCCGGAGACCGGCGTCATCGGCGTGGAGAAGGTCTGGTGCGCCCACGACTGCGGCCGGGCCCTCAACCCCCTGCTGGTCGAGGGGCAGATCGAGGGCTCCTGCTACATGGGCCTGGGCGAGGCGCTGATGGAGCACCACGAGGTCGGCCCTGGCGGGCGGCTCCTCGCCCCCGATCTACTCGACTACCGGATCCCCACCAGCGTCGACACGCCGCCCATCGAGGCCATCGTCGTGGAGGCCCCCGACGCCCACGGGCCCTACGGCGCCAAGGAGGCGGGCGAGGGGCCGCTGCACTCGGTGATCCCGGCCCTGGCCAACGCCGTCTTCGACGCCATCGGGGTGAGGATCGACACCCTGCCGCTGACCCCCGAGAAGGTCCTGGCGGCCCTCGACGCCCGCCTCGAGGCCACGACCGACGAGGGAGGTGCCGCATGATGGGCCTCCCTCCCTTCGCCCTCGCGCGGCCCACCGAGCTGGCCGCGGCGATCGAGCTCCTGCGCGCCGGCGGCCCCCGCGCCCGGCTGCTGGCCGGGGGCACCGACCTGCTGGTGAACCTCAAGCACCGCCTGCACGAGGTCGACACCCTGATCTCCCTGGAGGGCCTCGCCGAGCTGCGCGGCCTGCGGGAGGAGGCGGACGGAACCCTGGTCCTGGGGGCGAACCTGAAGCTGGTCGAGGTGGCCGCCGATCCCCGCATCCGGCTGCGCGCGACGGCGCTGGCCGAGGCTGCCGGTGAGGTCGCCCACCCCCAGGCCCGGCAGATGGGCACCCTCGGCGGCAACGTCTGCCTCGACGTCCGCTGCCGCTGGGTGAACCGGAGCCCGGCCTGGCGGGCCTCCCTCGGGGGCTGCCTGAAGAGCGAGGGCGAGGTCTGCCACGTGGTCCCCAAGGGGAAGAACTGCGTCGCGGCGCTCTCGGGCGACACCCTCCCCGCCCTCGCCGCCCTGCGGGCCGAGGCGGTGATCGCCGGCCCGGCGGGCGAGCGCCGGGTGCCGGTGGAGGACCTGCGGGGCAAGGACGGCCGCGAACCCCTCACCCTCGGGCCCGGCGAGATCCTGGTTTCCCTGCGGATCCCCCCGGCCGCGCCCCTGCGGCGCAGCGCCTACCAGAAGTGGGCGGTCCGGGGCGCGGTGGACTTCCCCCTGGTGGGGGTCGGGCTCTCGGCGGAGGTGCGGGAAGGTGCGACCCTGCACGACATCCGGATCGCGGTCGGCGTGCTCGGACCCCGCCCGAAGATCGTCACCGGCCTCCAGGCGTACGAAGGGGAGCGGGCCGATGCCGCCCTCGGGCGTGCCATCGCGGAACGGGTGTGCCGTCAGTGCACACCGCTGCCCAACGTGCTCTCCGATCCGGACTACCGCCGTAGACTGCTCGGAGTGCTCGTCCAGAGGCAGATCGCGGCCTGGGGAGAGTAGCGAGGGGCCCGATCCGCCCCGATCGGGTGCCACCCCCCTGACGCGGCTGCCGCACTCCCACCGCACCCATGCTCGCCTGACATTCGGGTGGCACCTGTCCGGGGGGGCGGGGCCTCGTTCTCCAACCCCCCTGGATCACTGGTCATTCCCGGAAGCTGGCACGCCTGGCCCGCGGCGACTGAACCGATCCAGGCGCTGGCCCGTGGCTTGCTAAAGGATCCCCTTCGAGGGAGGAACGCCGGTCGGCGTCCCTGCCCCGACGAATTCGATAGCCGCAAGGACGCGAGAGGACGAAGGAGAGGCCATGCGAAAGAAGCTTGCCATCGGCACCACCCTGGTCGCCACCCTGGCTCTGGTCGGGTGCCCCAACCAGGGCAACTACGTTCCCCGGAGCTCCGGCTCCCTGGGTCTGACCTCCGACGACGCGACGCTCTTCGTCGCCGACACGGATCACAACCGGGTCACCATCATCGCCACCGCGACGATGGAGGTCCTCGGCCACATCCCCGTGGGCTCGGCCCCCGAGCGGATCCTGGTCGGCCCCGACGACACCGTCTGGGTCACCAACCGCGCCGGCCGCACCGTGATGCGCATCCCCGCCGGCTCGATGGAGGTCGAGGCCACCGGCTCGGTCGGCGGTGAGCCCGTCGGCATGACCCTGACCGAGGACGGCAACCTCCTGGTCGCCAACTCGACCTCGGGCACCGTCTCCGTCCTCGACGCCCAGACCCTCGGCAACGTCGGCGAGATCCGCGTCGGTGGCACCCCCTGGGCCGTCACCGCGCTGGGCAAGACCGCCTACGTGACCGACCTCCTCTCCTCGCGAGTGGCCATCATCAACGTCGAGAGCGGTGAGCTCGAGGACGAGATGGAGATCGAGCACGAGCAGTCCGAGAACTGCTTCATGGGCAACGGCCCGCAGCGCGTCCCGAACCAGCCCGCCGACGTGGTCCTCTCCCCCGACGGCGACCGGGCCTACATCGCCCACGTGCTGGCGCGGACCGGCACCGACGGCTTCACCAACGACAACCTGAACCTGGCCGTGGCGCCGGCGGTCTCCACCGCCTCCACCTCTCGCAACATGATCCTCTCGGCCTCGACCCCGGCGTCCGACCCTGATCGCGACTACCCGGGCCAGATGCTCGCCTCCACCGACGACGAGTTCTGCGCCGCGGCGAACCAGGACTCCATGGACGCCCCGAGCTCCCTGGTCGTCGACTCCACCGGCGAGTGGATCTACGTGGCCGACCACAACTCCAACGCCCTGGCCATCGTCTCGGCCCGCAACAAGCAGTGGCCGACCTTCCTCGATCCCGAGCGCGGCATCGTCGACCTGGTCCGGGTCGGCGCCCGCCCCACCGGCCTGGCCGTCCGCGGTGACCTCTCGGCGGCCTACGTCCACAACGCCTTCGACTACAGCATCTCCGTCGTCGAGCGGCAGGGCGAGCGCCTGGTGACCACCAACGAGATCGTCTTCAACGAGCCCCAGCTCACCCCGGCCCAGGAGAACGGCCGCCGCCTCTTCTACTCCGCGGTCGACCCCCGCATGACCGAGCCGGATCTGGGCGGCGTCTCCTGCTCCTCGTGCCACCCCGACGGCCGGACCGACAGCCTGAACTGGTCCCTGGCCGGCGGCCGCATCAACCCCATCGACCCCGACAACCGGATCGGCATCCAGACCCCGGCCCTCTGGGATCTGGCCGACACCGCCCCCTTCGCCTGGGACGGCTCGAGCCCCGATCTCGATAGCCTGGCCCACGTGATGGTCTCCTGGATGGGCGGCCGCGGCCTGGCCCAGACCGAGGCCGAGGACATCCTGGCCTACATGGACACCATCAGCCCGCCGGACAACCCCGCCGCCGAGATCCTGCCCCAGGCGCAGCTCGACGAGGGCCGGATCCTCTTCCAGTCCAACTGCGCCGGCTGCCACGCTGGCACCTCCTTCACCGACGGTCAGCAGCACCCGACCGCCTCCGGCGGCGGCCTGGTGAACACGCCCACCCTCAAGGGCGTCTTCGCCACCGGCCCCTACCTCCACGACGGCTCGGCCCGCACCCTGCAGGAGGCCTTCTCTCGCGGCCTGCAGACCGGCCACAACGCCGACGGCCTCAACGCGGTGCAGAAGGAGGCCCTCGAGGTCTACCTGAAGACCCTCTAGCGGCCCTCACGCCGCGCCCCTCTCCCGCTCGCGGGAGGGGGGGAAGCAGCCCCTCTCCGGAAGCGGAGGGGGGCTTCGCTTTTTTGCAGTTGGTCAGACCAAAAAAGACCGCCAAAACAGCGGCTTGCGTGATTGATCTTGCTGCTGGGGGTGGGTAGTTTGCGGCCCCCTTTCCTTCGCCGGAACCAGGCCTGGCGACCGGCGCTCGATCGCCGTGGTCCCTTTGCCGGCCTCCCGAGACCGAGGCGCCCTTTCATGACCGCGCTCCCCGACACCGCCGAGACCCGGCTCCCCCTCGCTCACCTCGAGGGTCCGCCGATGCCCGCCCTCGAGGTGGAGACTCTCCCGGCCGCCCTGGCCCGGGCCGCCGGCTCCCACCCCGATCGCACCTACCTCGGCTTCCTCGACGCCAAGAACGAGCCCACCGAGGTCAGCTTCGGCGCCCTGCAGGCGGGCTCCGAGGCCTTCGCCCGGGCCCTGCTGGCCTGGGAGCTCGAGCCCGGCGAGCGGGTGGTGCTCCTCCTCCCCACCGGCCCGGACTTCCTCGAGGCCTTCTTCGGCACCCTCCTGGCCGGAGGCGTGCCCGTCCCCTGGCCCCTGCCCCTGACCATGGGCCGGATCGACGCCTACGTGGAGGGCACCGTCGCCCGGATCGTCGCCGACGCCGGGGCGAGCCACTGCATCACCACCGATCGGGCCGAGGAGTCCCTCGGCCGGGTGATGGAGGGCCTCGGCAAGCCCGGGCGCGTGAAGACCATGGAGGCCCTGCGGGCGGACGAGGCTCCGGCGGCGGACTTCCCCGCGCTCTCTCCCGACGGCCTCGCGCTCCTGCAGTACACCTCCGGCCGCACCCACCTGCCGGGCGGCGTCCGCCTCACTCACCGTCAGCTCCTCTCGAACGTCGCCGGCGTCGGGCAGGCCCTGGCCCTGGGCGAGGACGACGTGGGCATGAGCTGGATCCCCCTGGTCCACGACATGGGCCTGGTCGGCGTGCTCTGCTCCAGCCTCTACTTCCGCTTCCCCTCCTACGTGATGGCCCCCGAGGCCTTCCTGATGCGGCCCTACCGCTGGCTGCAGGCCATCTCGACCTTCAAGGCCACCCTCTCCGCCGCGCCCAACTTCGCCTACCGCCTCTGCGTGCGGAGGGTGAGCGACCGCTACCTCGAGGGGGTCGACCTCTCCAGCTGGCGCCTGGCCCTGAACGGCGCCGAGCAGGTGCAGCCGGACTCCTGTGACGCCTTCGCCGAGCGCTTCGCCGGGGTGGGCTTCCAGAAGTCGGCCTTCTATCCCCTCTACGGCCTGGCCGAGAACGCCCTGGCCGCGACCTGCCCGCTCTTGGATCGCACCTACGAGACCTACCCCTTCGACGCGACCATCGAGAAGGGCGAGCTGGTCGCCGCCTCTCCCTCGCCGGAAGCAGGCGCGCCCGTCGCCTCGGTGGGCCGGCCTCTGCCGGGCCAGGAGATCGCCATCGTGGACGCCGCCGGCGAGCTCCTCCCCGAGCGGCACCAGGGCAAGATCGTCGTGCGCGGCGTCTGCCTGATGGAGGGCATCCACGGCCGCCCCGAGCGCACCTCCGAGCTGAAGGCCGGGGGCTGGCTGCAGACCGGTGACCTCGGCTTCATCGAGGATGGCCGCCTCTTCGTGACCGGCCGCCTCAAGGAGATGGTCATCAAGATGGGGCGCAACTACTACCCGGACGACGTGGAGCAGGTGCTCCTCGACGCCGGCGTGCTGGAGGGCCGGCGCGTCACCGCCCTGGCGACGGGCAACGCCGAGAGCGGCACCGAGGACCTCCTGCTCGTCCTCGAGGGGCCCGCCTTCGACGAGGCGGATCCGAAGGCCCGGAAGGCCTTCGAGAACACCCTGAGCGCCACCCTCCTCGATCAGCTCGGCATCCGCGCCGACCGCATCCTCCACCTGGCCCCGGGGCACCTCGGCGAGGGCGACGCCAGCGCCCGCCGGGCCGCGATCCGCACGCTGCTGCGCGAGGAGAGCGCGGCATGAGCTCGGTGGTGGTCGGCGGCACGGGCTTCATCGGCCTGAACCTCTGCGAGGCGCTCCTCGCCCGCGGAGAGGACGTCGTCTCCACCCGCCGCAAGTCGAGCAACACCATCTTCGCCCGGCGGCTGAAGCTGCCGCTGGTGCCCGCCGATCTCGAGACCGGCGAGGGCCTCGCCGAGGCCCTCGAGGGGCGCGAGACCCTCTACTTCGCCGCCGGCCACTATCCCCGCTACTCGGTCGACACCGAGGCCCAGGTCGAGATGGCCGTGCGCCACCTGCGCGGCGTCCTCGAGGCGGCCCGCGAGGCCGGCCTGCGGCGGGTGGTCTACGTGGGCACCGTCTCCACCGTCGGCAAGGCGCCGGCCGGGGCGCTGGCCACCGAGGAGGACGGACTGACCGCTCCGGAGGAGGGGGACACCTACGCCGCGATCAAGCTGGCCCTCTCCGAGGCCGCCCTCTCGGCCAACGGAGAGGGGCTCGAGGTCGTCGAGCTGATGCCCACCGGCGTGCTCGGCCCCTACGACCACAAGGTCGGCACCGGCTTCTTCCTCCTCGGCCAGCTCTCGGAGAAGCTCGACTTCTGGATCGAGGGCAAGGTGAACTTCATCGACGCTCGCGATCTGGCCGAGGCCGCCATCGCGGCGGCCGAGCGCGGCAAGCCCGGCGAGCGCTACATCCTCGGCGGCCACAACATCACGGTCGAGGACTTCGTGAAGCAGATCGCCGATCGCTTCGAGGTCCCCGTCCCGGCGCGACGCCTCGATCTGGCCGCCGCGCGCGCGCTGGCCCACGCCGAGGAGGCGCGGGTCCTCGCCGAGGGCAAGGGCCGCCCGCTGCTGACCCGCGAGATGGCGGATGCCATCGGCGACGGTCAGTTCGTCGACATCTCCCGGGCGAGGGCCTCCCTGGGCCTCTCGCCCCGCCCCCTGAACGAGACCCTGGATGCCGCCGTCGGGTGGTATCGCAAGAACGGATTCCTTCCGCGGGAGACCCCCGCCAGGAGAACAGCATGAGCGACCGCAAGGAAGAACTTCAGACCGCCGTCTTCGAGATCGTGGCCGAGCTGGTCAGCGCCGAGCCGGGCGAGATCAAGGGCGAGGATCGCCTCCGCGAGGACCTGGGCCTCGACTCCCTGCAGAGCATGGAGCTGCTCTCCCGCGTGAGCGAGACCTTCGAGATCGATCCCGACCTCGAGGAGGTCATGGATCTGGCCACCGTCGAGGAGGTGATCACCTCCCTCGCCGCCCACCTGGAAGGCGCGTGATGAAGGTCACCTTCGTCTATCCCGGCTTCGAGCGGCACGCCGAGGCGCACCCCGAGCTCCTCGAGTTCGTCCCGGCGGACGAGTACCTCGGCCCGCCCTCCCTGGGTATCGCCTCGGTGGCGGCCGCCACCCCCGAGCAGTACGAGGTCGCCTTCATCGACGACCGCCTGACGCCCGTCGACGCCGGCCTCGAGACCGACGTCGTCGCCCTCTCCTTCTTCACCCCGGCCGCGACCCGGGCCCTGGAGATCGCCGACCAGATGCGGGCGGCGGGCAAGACCGTCGTCGCCGGCGGCATCTTCCCCACCCAGATGCCCGACGTCGTCGCCGAGCACGTCGACGCCGTGGTCGTGGGCGAGGGTGAGCCGGTCTGGGCCGACCTCCTGGCCGACGCCGAGAAGGGCTCGCTGAAGAAGAAGTACGTCGCGCCGCCGCACGACCTCTCCACCTCGCCGGTCCCGCGGGTCGACCTCTACTTCAACGCCGAGACCGAGGGGCACCACCCGGACGACTACCCCTTCCAGCTCTCCCGGGGCTGCCCCCTCACCTGCGACGCCTGCGTGCTGCCCATCCACATGGGCAAGAAGATGCGCTTCTACTCGCAGGAGCAGCTCGAGGCGACGATGCGGGCCTACGCCGACGCCGGCAAGATGGTCTCCCTGACCGAGGACACCTCGATCTTCGGCCTCCAGGGCGCCCGGAAGCACCTGCGGGAGTTCCTCGACACCACCCTGCGCCTCCAGCAGGAGGGTGTGAAGGTGAAGATCTCCTACCTCGGCATCTCGATGCCGATGATCCTCAACCTCGATCCGACGCTGCTCCAGCAGATGCGGTCGACGGGGATGGATCGCTTCTACCTGGTGGGCGGCTTCGACCCCATCACCCGCAACGCCTTCGGCCCGAACGACCCCAAGGCGCTGGAGAAGGCCTACAAGGTCATCGCCCGCTGCAAGGAGTTCGGGATCGATCCCTACGTCTCCTTCCTCGTGGGCAACGAGGGTGACGACGAGGGCACCTTCGATCGGATGCTGGAGTTCGCCAGCAAGTCCGGGATCGAGCTGGCCGAGTTCGTGGTCTCGACCCCCTACCCGGGCACCCCGATCTGGCACCGCTACCAGGAGGAGGGTCGGATCTTCGACCACACCTGGAAGCACTACAACGACGCGAACGTGGTCTTCGAGCCGCACCAGATGAGCCCGGAGCGCCTGCAGGAGGGCTACCTCTACCTGTGGCGCGAGTTCTACCGGGGTCGTCAGGCCGAGTTCGACGAGCGTTCGCACCAACGCAGCACCGTTCAGTTCTAGAGGTACACCATGGGCACCGAGACCGTTCACGCTTTCGAGAGGATTCACGAGGATCACGCAGCGCTCGCCGAGGCGCTGAATCTCGTGGGGGCCACCGCCGAGGAAGCCGAGAGCGTCTCGATGCTCGTGGACCCGGTGCGGCGCTGGGCGAACGACACGCTCGACGCCGCCGCCATCGAGGAGGCGCACGCGATCTCCCCGCAGATCCGGGCCTCGGCCGCCGAGATGGGCCTCTACGGCCTGACCATCCCCGAGAAGTTCGGCGGCGCCGGCTTCTCGCTGGTGGGCTCCGGCCGGATCATCGAGGAGATCGCCCGGGTGGACCGCTCGGTGGCGGTCTCCATCGGCCTGCACAACGGCCTCGGCCTGCGCGGGATGATCGCCTACGCCTCGGACGACCTGCAGGCGAAGTTCCTCGAGCAGATGGCCACCGGCGAGCTGATCGGGGCCTTCGCCGCCACCGAGCCGGGCGCCGGCTCGCACATCGCCGGCGTGAAGACCACCGGGGTGATGGACGAGGAAGACCCGACCCTGCTCACCGTCAACGGTGAGAAGGTCTACGTCACCAACGGCGGCTTCGCCGACGTCTTCACCGTGCTGGCCCGCACCCCGGGCCTCGGCGGCGCCCGCCGCGGCTACTCCCTCCTCTTCCTCGAGAAGACGATGGAGGGCCTCGAGGTCGGCCGCGAGGAGGACAAGCTCGGCATCCGCGCCTCCTCCACCACCGGCCTGACCTTCGAGGACCTGCGGGTCTCCACCGACCGCGTCATCGGCGAGCCCGGCAAGGGCCTGGACCTGATGAACTGCATCCTGGCCTGGGGCCGGACCCTGATGAGCGCCGGCGCCCTCGGCGGCGCCAAGACCGCCTACGAGATGGCGATGAGCCACGCGCTCACCCGCAGGCAGTTCGGCAAGCCCATCGCCGAGTTCGGCCAGGTCCGGGAGAAGCTCGCCCGGATGCGGGCGCGCATCTACGCCATGGAGAGCCTGGTGCGCCTCACCGGGCTGCTCCAGGCCCGCCACGGCTCGGACGTCATCTGGACCTCCACCGCCACCAAGATCTTCTGCTCGGACGGCGCCGTCGAGATCGCCGACGAGGCCATCCAGATCCACGGCGGCGCCGGCTTCATCGAGGAGGTGGGCGTCGCCCGCATCCTGCGCGACTGCCGGATCACGCAGATCTTCGAGGGCGCCAACGAGGTCCTGCGCTTCCACCTCGCCGCCGGCGCGCTGCCCTTCGCCGGCACCGAGGCCGGCGCCATCGCCGGGCTCTTGCCCGAGGCGTTGAAGGCCCAGGGCGAGCGCTGGGACGCCCTCCAGGCCCGCACCCGCACGCTGCTCTCCTCCATGGCCAAGAAGTACGGCCCGCGGATCATGGAGCACCAGCTGCGGCTGGCCGGCGTCGCCGACGCCTTCACGGCCCTCGTCGCCCTCGAGGCGAGCCTGCTGCGCGCGGGCCACGCCCTGAAGACGGCCTCCGGGGAGGAGGCCCGCGAGCTGACCGAGCTCGTGACCTACCTCACGGCCCTGCTCGCCCGCGAGGCCGAGGCAGGTCTGGCCTCGGCCGAGGACGAGGCCTTCGAGACGGCGGCCAACGCGCTCTCCTCGACCGAGATCGAGTCCGCGCGTGCCCGACTTTGATGGCAGACCGGCGCCCCCCTCTCACGATCTGATCGTCGTCGGGGGCGGCATCGTGGGCCTGGCCTGCGCTCACGCGGCGCTGGTGGCCCACCCCGACTGGCGGGTCCTGGTCCTGGAGAAGGAGGCCGAGCTCGCCGCGCACCAGACCGGCCGCAACTCGGGGGTGATCCACTCGGGGATCTACTACACCCCGGGCTCCGCCAAGGCCCGGCTCTGCCGGGCGGGCCGCGAGCAGCTGATCGACTTCTGCACCGCCGAGGGCGTGCCCTTCGAGCTCTGCGGGAAGGTGATCGTCGCGGCGTGCCCCGAGGAGCTGCCGGCCCTCGACCTGCTCCTGGCCCGCGGAGAGGAGAACGGCGTCGACTGCGAGCTGGTCGAGGCGGCCGGCCTCCACGCCCTCGAGCCCCACGCCGGGGGGCTGGCCGCCCTCCACGTGCGGGACGCGGGCATCGTCGACTTCGGTCAGGTGGCCCGGAAGCTCGCCGAGAAGATCGAGGCCGCCGGTGGCGAGATCCGCCGGAGCTGCGCGGTCACCTGCCTGATCGCGGCGAGCCCCGAGGCGGCGGCGGTCTACCTCGATGACGGCAGCCTCCTGCGCGCAAGCCGGGCCATCGCCTGCGCCGGCCTCCACTCGGACCGGCTGGCCGAGAAGAGCGGCCTCTCGAGCCCGGTGCGGATCGTCCCCTTCCGGGGCGAGTACCACGAGCTCAAGCCCACCGCGGCCGCCTGGGTGAAGGGCCTGATCTACCCCGTGCCCGATCCCCGCTACCCCTTCCTGGGGGTGCACCTCACCCGCCACATCGACGGCCGGGTCTCCTGCGGGCCCAACGCGGTGCTGGCCTGGGCCCGGGAGGGCTACCGGCGGGGCGCCTTCTCCCTGCGGGACGCCACCGAGAGCCTCCGCAGCCGGGGGCTGCGCCGGCTCATGCGCCAGAACCTGCGCACGGGCCTCGCCGAGCTGCGCCGCTCCTACTCGCGGCGGCGCTTCGCCGCGGACGCCGCGAGGCTCCTGCCGGGGCTGAAGGCGTCGGATCTGCGGCCCGGCCGCCCGGGGATCCGGGCGCAGGCCCTCCTCCCCGACGGGCGCCTGGCCGACGACTTCGTGATCCTGAGCGACGGCCCCGTCACGCACGTCCTCAACGCCCCCTCCCCGGCCGCGACGGCTTCCCTCGCCATCGGAGCGCACATCGCCGGTATGCTGTAGCTCTCTCGAAAGGAGAGCACGATGGGGATCCTGGGCAGGAGCGACGGAGTCCGGCCGAAGCGCGAGCACGTGCTGCGCAAGATCATGCCTCACCTGATGCCGACGCGGACCGAGGCGATCGTCTACTTCGATCAGGAGATCCCGATCACGGGCACGCGCGCCTACCTGGCACAGCACGAGGAGGTGAACCTCTTCCAGGTCATCCTGGCGGCGATGGCCCGGGCCCTGGCCGAGCGGCCGGGGCTCAACCGCTTCGTCGCCGGCCGGAAGATCTACCAGCGCGAGGAGGTCGCGATCTCCTTCGCGGTGAAGAAGCAGTTCTCGGACAAGGCCAAGCTCACGACCGTGAAGGTGATCTTCGAGGCCGAGGACACCCTCGCGAAGGTCGGCGAGCGGGTGAAGGAGGCCGTCGGCGTGGGCAAGGCGGAGAAGGACACCTCCTCCGAGAAGGAGATGAACCTCGCCAGCTACCTGCCTCGCTCGCTCATCCGCTTCTTCGTCTGGTTCCTGCGGGTGGCCGACTACTGGGGGTTGATCCCGGGGGCGATGCTCAAGAACGACCCCCTCTACGCCAGCCTCTTCGTGGCGAACCTCGGCAGCGTCGGCCTCGACGCCGCCTACCACCACCTCTTCGAGTACGGCACGGTCCCCCTCTTCGCCGTCGTCGGGAAGACGAAGAAGGTCCCCTACGTGAAGGAGGACGACACCGTCGGCGTGCGCGAGGTGGTGCCGATCCGCTACACCTTCGACGAGCGGATCAACGACGGCTTCTACTGCGTGAAGAGCCTGGAGAACATGGCTCGATATGTCGAGCAGCCCGAGTTGCTCGAGGCACCCGGAGCTGCTGGGTCGATCGACTGAGGGTCAGTGAGTCCAGCGGGCGCCGGCGCCCGACTCGGCCTCGTCGGCCTCGAGGCCGTGGGACATCACGAAGTGGAAGATCGGCTCGGCGTCGGCGGTGGGCGGGACGAGCTCGAAGAGGAACTCGTCGCTGCGGTCCCCGGGCCTGGCCTGCACGTAGGCGACCTCCGAGGGGTGCAGCACCAGCTCGGCCTGGATGCGCTTCCCCCGGATCACCTGCACCAGGTAGGTGTCGTCGTCCTCGATGCCGAAGTGCCAGTGCAGGTCGTCGTCGTCGAAGACGATGGCCGAGGCCGAGCCGGCGCGCAGCACGCAGTTGAGGTGCAGCTGCAGCCAGTTCCAGAAGGTCTGGAAGGGATGGGTCTCGAGCGAGGTGCCGACGCCTTCGGACATGTGCCCTTCCTAGCGCCCCGACCCCTCCTTTGGCAATCGACCCGAGCTCCCCTGGAACCACCGGGGTCCAGGCGAAAAACTGGACGGCCGCGGATTCTACGTTACGGTCGACTCGCAGGTCGCCGGTGGGTCCGGCGAGCCGCCTCTCCTACCTGAAGCTGGAAGTCGCTGAACCCTCGAGGAGGTTCCCATGTTCTTGGCCGTGAGCAGCAAGAAGGATCGCCGTCGTCTCCCCCGGATGCGCCTCGGGTGCGTGATGGAGTACCGGATCGAGGGCACCGAGGAGGTGGTCGAGGGCTACGCCAAGACCGTCAGCGGTGGCGGCCTCTCCTTCGAGAGCGACCGCGCCCTGGAGCCGGGCACCCTCGTCGAGATCAAGGTCGACCCGCCCCTGCGCCTGACCAACGCCCTCACCGGCGTGATCGAGGTGACGCGCTGCGAGCCGATCGACACCGGCCGCGGCATGCCCTACGCGGTCGCCGGCGACTTCAAGAAGATCGGCTCGGCGGCCGGTTGATCACGCTGGCGCTGTTGATCGCGCGCTATCTGTCCCGGCGCGTCAGCGCTACTGGATGAAGCGCGCGTAGGCGGCGGTCACCTCGTCGAGCGACTGCAGGGTCGCTCCCGTGGCCGCCGTCAGGGACTGGTAGTCCCCGGCCGTCAGCTCCAGCACGCTGATGGTCACCTGCAGCGGGCTGGCCGCCGGATCGTCCATGCCGGAGGGCGGCGCGGGCAGCACCCAGTTGCCGCCGGTCTGCGGGCCGTAGATGATCCAGGCCCGGCCGGCAGCGGCGACCCGCTCCCGGTGGAGGTCGGCGCCGCTGGCGTTCTCTGCCGCCAGGGTCCGGGTGCCGGCCGCGAAGGCGGTCGCCTCCGGGAAGGCCAGGAAGGGATCGAGGGCCACGTCGGTGGGCAGGTTGGAGGCCGTCAGCACCCGGGCCGAGGCCTGGGTCGGCATGTCGAAGCCGCCGCCGCCGCCGGAGGTCGAGGCGGCCATCGCCAGCAGCTGGTACTGCCCCACCTCGAGGCCGCCGTAGACCGGCGTGAGGCGCATGGTCACGGGCGGAGCCTCGGTGTCGCCGGTGTTCTCGAGCTCGGTGGCCGAGAGGCCCAGCGGGGTCAGGCCCAGCCGCCCGCTGCGCACGCCGGCCAGCAGGATCACGGTGTCGGTGGGGGCGCCGGCCAGGGTGGGCATCGGCGCCGGATCCACGTGGAGGCGCAGGGTCTGGGCCTGGGCGGGCGTGAGGGTCCGGCGGGGGAAGGCGTTCCAGTCCGGGACCAGCTCGGTGGTGTTGCCGTCGCCGTCGATGTCGGCGGTGTCGACGATGGTGGCCTGAGAGGAGACCAGGACCCGCGGCTCGAGGCCGTGCTCGAAGAGGCCGAAGAGGGGGAGGATGCCGGCGAGGGTGCCCGCCGCGCCGCCGCCGCCCTGGAAGCGGTCGAAGCCGACCTTGCCGCCGAAGGCCCAGACCGCCCGCAGGCCGGGCTCACCCCGGGCGTACCAGGTGGTCTTCAGCTGGATGGGGAAGCCCCCGAAGGAGGCCTCGGCGGTCATGCCGCCGGGCAGGGGCATCTGCTGCCCGAGGCCCGGGATGGTGACCACGAAGGTGTCACCCATCACCGCGCCGAGATCGAGGTCCGAGAGGCTCTGCCCGAAGGAGGCGCCCGCCAGGCCGACCGAGGCGTCGCCGGTGGTGGTCACCTGGGCGTAGGAGATGCTGCCGGTGAGGCCGGCCACCAGGCCGGTGTTCGACTGCGGGGGCAGGGGCACCACCAGATCGTCGGCGGTGACCCCGAAGAGGCTCACGTAGTCGTGGGCGTCGTCGTAGACGTGCACGTTGGCCGGGAAGGAGCTCATCGTGAAGCGGGCCACGCCGGTGGCGTCCACGGTGGCCTCCAGGGCGCTGCTGGAAGAAGGCTCCACCTGCACCGTGGCGGTGGACACCGGATCGCCCGTGTCGCCGTCGAGGACGGTCACCCGGAAGTCGCCGCCGAGGGGATCGAGGAGGATGAAGTCGACGGTGTCGGACTGGCCGCCCGAGGCCGCCGTGATCGTGGCCGCGCCCGGCGTGCTGCCGCCGGTCACGGTGCCCGCCGCGTCGACGTCCACGCTGCCGGTGGCGTTGCTCGCCCAGGTGACGATGGCGCCCGGGATGGCGTCGCCGTTGCCGTCGTAGACCACGGCGATCAGGCCGCGGCTCTCCCCCGGCAGGAGGACGCCGCCCGGCGAGAGGATCGCCACCCGGTCCACGGCGGCGCCGCCGCCCTCGGTGACGCAGGTGCCGCCCACGCAGACCTCGGTGGCCGCGCAGTCGGCCGGGCCCCGGCAGACGCCGGGCACGCAGAGGCCGCCCACGCAGTCGAAGGTGGCGCCGCAGTCGGCGCGGGTGGTGCAGCCGGTAGCCTCGAAGCAGAAGTTCTGGTCGCAGAACTCGCCGGCCTGGCAGTCGATGTCGACCACGCAGGAGGGGCGCGCGACGCAGTACTCGTTGCCGGCCGTGCAGTCGTAGCCCGGCGGGCAGTCGGCAGGCAGGCCGCACCACTCACCGAAGGTGCAGTCCGTGTCGGCGGTGCAGGGGGTGATGCCCTGGCAGCGGCCGTGGTCGGCGCTGTCGCAGATCACGTTGCTGCCGGAGCAGTCGGCCAGGGTGGCGCACTCGGCGGGGTGACAGATGCCGCCCATGCCCTGCAGGTCGCAGATGGTGCCGGCCGGGCAGCCGTTGTCGGAGAGGCAGCGGGGGCTGCAGTGCCCCGCCTCGCAGGCCCAGGCCTGGGCCGGGCTGCCGCAGTCGCCGTCCTGGGCGCAGGCCTCGACGCAGACGCCCGCGTCGCAGACCCGCGCGCCCGGGCAGTCGGCGTCGGCGGCGCAGGAGGGCGAGGCGACGCAGACGTTGTCCACGCAGATCTCGCCGGGATCGCAGCCGTCGTCGGCCGTGCACTCCGGAGGGGTGGTGTCGGGGACGCAGGCTCCGGTGGCGTCGCAGACCTCGCCGGTCTGGCAGGATGCGTCCTCGAGGCAGGCGCAGGTGCCGTGGCGGCACTCGAAGCCGGTCTGGCAGCCGGGATCGCAGATCACCGCCTCGCAGAAGTCGGCGACGCAGCGCTGGTCGTTGGGGCAGTCGGCGTTACCGGTGCAGGAGACCGCGTCGGTCTCGCTGGGGCAGCCGGAGGCGAAGGGGACCAGCAGGGTCAGACCGAGGGTCAGGGCGAGCAGCGAGCGCATCTTGGACTTCCTCCCATGACCGGTCCGTCCTGGCTCCCGCGCACCCTCCCAAAGGGCGGCGCATCGCCGGACCGGCGAGCCCCTCGGTAGCACAGGCCTCCCGCCCCGGAGAAGCGCCGCCACCAAACGTAAGCGGCGCTGCCCTGGTGAGCCTCGACACGGTGCGTCAAGGATCCTCCCCGGTTGAACGGGGACCCGGCCCTGTGCCAGCATCCGCCGCCATGAGCACGAAACTGGTACTGCTTCGGCACGGGCAGAGTGAGTGGAACCTCGAGAATCGCTTCACCGGCTGGACCGACGTGGGGCTGACCGAGCTGGGCGTGGAGGAGGCGAGGCAGGCCGGCCGCCTGCTGAAGGAGGAGGGCTTCGACTTCGACGTCGTCCACACCTCCCTGCAGCGGCGCGCGATCCTCACCATGGTCGAGTGCCTCTCCGAGATGGACCGGCTCTGGCTGCCGGTGCAGCGCCACTGGCGCCTCAACGAGCGGCACTACGGTGCGCTCCAGGGGCTCAACAAGAAGGAGACCGCCGAGAAGCACGGCGAGGAGCAGGTGCACGTCTGGCGGCGCAGCTACGACATCCCGCCCCCGGCCCTGGAGCCCGAGGACGAGCGGCACCCGAAGCACGACCGGCGCTACGCCTTCCTGACCCCCGACGTCCTGCCGGCAACCGAGTGCCTCAAGGACGTGGTCGAGCGGATGCTCCCCTACTGGCACGATCACATCGTCCCGCAGCTGCGCGCCGGCCAGCGGCCCCTGATCGTCGCCCACGGCAACTCCCTGCGGGCGCTGGTGAAGCACCTCGACGGCATCTCCGACGAGGAGATCCCGGGGCTCAACATCCCGACCGGGATCCCCCTCCTCTACGAGCTGGACGAGGACCTGCGGCCCATCTCGCACCGCTACCTCGGCGACCCCGAGGCCGCGAAGAAGGCCGCCAAGGCCGTCGCCAACCAGGCGAAGTAGGGGTGGAAGACCGTCCCGGCTCAGCCGGTGCTCAGGCGGAGGCCGCCCCGGGCTTCCTCCGCCGGCGCCGCCGGCTCCCGCCTGCGCCGCCACCACCGCCGCCGCTCCTCCTCTGGCCAGGCCGGCCCGCAGCCTTCGGGCTCCGGCCCCCGCTCCCCTGGCCCCGCCGCGCCCCCGGGCGCCCGGTCGGACGGCCGCCGCGGCCGCCGCCGCTCTTCTTCACGTCCCGCGACTCGGCCTCCTCCTCGAAGCCCTCGGCCCGGCGGCGCGGGATCTTCTCGCCGATCATCTTCTCGGTGGCGCGCAGCCAGCCGTGGTCGACGCCGGTGACGAAGGTGCTGGCCTCGCCGGAGAGCTCGGCGCGCCCGGTGCGGCCGATGCGGTGGGTGTAGGCTTCGGGGGTGTTGGGCACGTCGTAGTTGATGACGTGGGAGACCCCGCTGACGTCGATGCCGCGGGCCACGATGTCGGTGGCCACCAGCACGTCGAACTCGCCCTCACGGAAGCCGCGCATGGCGCGGTCGCGCTGCCCCTGGCTCATGTTGCCCTGCAGGCCCACCGCCCGGTGGCCGGCCCGGTCGAGCTGCTGGGCGAGCCGCCGGGCCCGGTGCTTGGTGCGGGTGAAGACGATGGCGCTCTCGCAGCCGGGCGCGTCGAGCAGGTGCTCCAGCAGGTCCCGCTTGTGGTCCTCGGCGATGAGGTAGAGGCCGTGGTCGACGGTCTCGGCCGGCGCCGAGCGGTTCAGCTCGACCACCTCGGGATCCCGCAGGAGGTCGTCGGCGAGGTGGCGGATCTCCTTGGGCATGGTCGCCGAGAAGAGGAGGTTCTGCCGGCGATCGGGCATCGGCATCATCAGCTTGCGGATGTCCGGCAGGAAGCCCATGTCGAACATGTGGTCGGCCTCGTCGAGGACGAGGGTCTCGATCCGGTCGAGCTTGAGGACCCCCTGACCGACGAGGTCGAGCATCCGGCCCGGGCAGCCCACGACGATGTCGGGCCGACGCGCCAGGGCGTTGATCTGCCGCTTCATCGAGAAGCCCCCGTAGATGGTGATCACCGACAGCGGCGTGAAGGCCGAGAGGGTCTTCATCTCGGCGGCGATCTGGGTGGCCAGCTCGCGGGTGGGAGCGATGATCGTCGCCCGGGGCCCGTGGGTGGTCTTGCGCCCCCCCTCGAGGAGGCGGTGCATCAGGGGCAGCGCGAAGGCTGCGGTCTTGCCGGTGCCGGTCTGGGCCAGACCCAGCACGTCGCGGCCCTCGAGGCTGGCCGGGATGGTCTCGGCCTGGATCGGGCGAGGGGCCTCGAAGCCGGCCTCGCGCACGCCGCGCAGGAGGGAGTCGTGGAGGCCGAAGGCCTCGAAGGAGAGGGACATGTTCTGCTCTTTTCGCTGAAAGGGGTTTCCGACCCACACAACAGCGAAGGGCAAGAAGTCGATCTCGAAGCGGCGCACCCCGGTGATCTCCCGAGGCTCTGTTGTTCGCCGGGCCGCCGGGGAAGAACACCGACGACGAGGGCTATCTAGCCCGCCCGGACGGAAAGCGCCAGCTTTCTCTGGAGGGATGAGGGGCTGGCGCGAGCGGAGAGAGACCCTACCTTGGCTCTCGAGACCGGCGGGCCTCGGACCCGTCAGACGATCGGGAGGTCGGACGACCCCTCCTCCCGAACGTCGTTCCTGGAACCCGCACCCCATCGCGAGGAAGCCATGAAGTACAAATCCGTCCCCATCCTCATCATCGCCATCCTGCTCGCCGCCTGGGTGGGCTCCTGCAGCTTCAAGTCGGTGCCGGTGGGCCACGTGGCGGTGGCCACGATCTTCGGCGAGGTGGTGCCCGAGGGCTACGAGTCGGGCCTGCACTTCCCGGTGAACCCCCTCTACAACTGGACCCTCTACGACTCCCGGAAGGACACCTACATGGAGTCCGCCGAGGTGCCGAGCCAGGACCAGCTCACCACCCAGATCGACGTCTCGGTGCAGTACCGCCTCGACTCGAAGATGGCGCCCCAGATCCTGGCCGAGTCGGGCACCAAGGAGCGCGCCATCAACGTCCACCTCACGCCCAAGCTGCGCTCGCTGCTGCGGGAGCAGGGCAAGTCGATCAAGCGGGCCGAGGACTTCTTCCTCAAGGAGACCCAGGAGCAGCTCCAGACGAAGATCAAGTCCGAGCTGGTCTCCTTCCTGGGCCCGAAGGGGCTGGTGGTCGAGGACGTGCTGATCCGCGACATCAAGCTGCCGGCCTTCATCACCAAGGCCATCGAGCAGAAGAAGGAGCGGGAGCAGGCCGCCGAGAAGCAGAAGGCCGAGCTCGCCCGCTTCAAGACCGAGCAGGAGCAGAAGATCGCCACCGCCGAGGCCGAGCGCCGCGCCGCCGAGGAGCAGGCCGCCAAGCAGCGGGTGCTCGCCGACGCGCGGGCCTACGAGATCCAGAAGATCAACGAGGCGACGGCCCGCAACCCGGCCTACATCCAGCTGCAGGCCCTCGACGCCCTCAAGGCCATCTCCAAGGATCCGGCCTCGAAGGTCTACTTCATCGACTCGGACAGCACCAAGCCGCTGCCCCTGATGCACATGGGCGAGGGCAACTAGCGGCGCCGGCGGCCGATGAGCGAGAGCCCCAGCAGGGCGAGCAGCGCGGCGAGGGCCGGGGCGCCGGCCTCCCCGCTCGTGCCGCACTCCCAGCCGCCGGTGCTGCTCGAGAGCACCTCGATCTGCACCTTCGGGCTGTGAGCGAGGCCGGCGAGCCCGCTGTCGCGCAGGCGGAAGCGCACGTCCACCTCGCTGCTGGCCACGGCGCGGCCGGGCTGCAGGACGGCCTCGAGCTCGACGGTGACGGTGCTGCCGACCGGCATCCCTCCGACCTCGAAGGTGCCGTCCCCCCGATCGATGACCTCGGTGGCCGAGAGCACCCGCAGGCCCGCGGTGCGCGGCTCGAAGATCACCGCGTCGAGCGGCCCCGCGTAGGTGTTGGTCAGCTCGAGGCGCAGGGACACGACCTGCCCGGCCACACCCCGGCGGGTCGTGCTCTGGTGGACGAGGGCCAGGCCCCCGGACTCGAGGAAGGTCAGCGCGTTGCGCAGGATCGCCGAGCGGCCGTCCACCGTGGCGCGCACGTCGAAGGTCCCGGGCAGGGCGCTGCGCGCCTCGAAGGCGGCGGTCGCGTCGGCCGGGTCTCCCACCACGTCCTGGCTCACCACCAGCGCCGGCGCGAAGGCGATGGTGACCTCGGGGTCGGCGCTCTCCAGGGAGACCGGCCGGCTGTGGGCAGGGTTCCCGCACTCGTCGAGGGCCACCACCTCCAGGAGGGCGGGGCTCGCTCCGTCGGCAGGCACCGCCACGCTCGGCGCCACCAGGCCGATGGTCGCCGGATCGACGTCCTCACAGACGAAGCGGATCTGCGGGATGGTCGAGAGCAGCACCCCGTCGACGGTGAGGCGCACCGAGACCGGGGTCGGGCTGCAGCGGTTCGAGCCGACCTCGATCCGGTAGATGGGCTCGCCCGAGGGGTTGACGCCCTCGCGCACCTGCCCGGCGATCAGGAAGGGCGGGTTCTCCTGCACGATGATGGTCCGCCCGGGGGGCAGCGCGTTTCCGGCGTTGTCCTGCGGGACGATCGTCACCTCGGCGAAGATGCCCTGGCTCGCGCAGGCGCGGCCGGAGAGGGGTGAGGTCACCGGGGAGGCCGGATCCACGTCGGCCACGTTGCAGGCGAGGGCGACGTTGAGGGTGGAGACCACGCTGCCGTCGACCAGCGCCTCGAGCCGCGTCGAGCTGCTGGAGCAGTCGGCGCCCTGGGTGGTGAGGGTGGTCTCGTAGCTGCCGTCGCCGTTGTCGGTCACCGAGCCGATCGTCCCGATGACGCTCGTGAAGGTCACCGTCTGGCCGCTGCCGAGCAGGTTGGCGCAGGTGTCCCTCGGCGAGAAGGTGAGGGTCGCGACGTCGAGCCCGGTCACCACCGTCGGGTGGGAGGAGAAGAAGGTCGAGGCGGCGGTGGAGGGCGCGCCGGCCGCGAGGTCGACGGGCACGCTCAGGTTCGGCCAGCCGGCCGGGTCGGGGACGACGAGCAGCTCTCCGCTCCCCGGCGCGGAGGCGCTCAGGGTGAAGCGCACCGTGCCGTTCACGAGGGTGCCCACCTGGGCGATGGCCGGCAGCGGCGTTCCCCCGGAGAGGGTGCTGCCGATGAGCTGGGTGCTCGCCGGCAGGTTGAGCAGGGTGGCGGTGATCCCGGCCGAGTCCTTGGCGGGATCGAGGATCTTCCTGCCGTCCGCGTCCTCGATCTGCACGTCGTAGGTCGCGCTGGTCGGGGGGCAGACCACCACCGGCGGCGCCAGGGCCGGCGTGCCCAGCTGCACCGGATCGGGCGAGGGGATCGTGCCCCACCAGAGGTCGTCCAGCCCGGTGCTCCCGTCGTGACCGCCGAAGATCAGGATCCCGCCCCGGGAGGGGGCCGCGGCCATCGCGTGGCCCGCGCGAGCGGGGGGCGGCGTGCTCGGGGAGAAGAGGCTCCAGTCGGCCGCCTCGAAGACATGCGTCGGGCCGCGCACCGTCAGGGTGGGGAAGGTCGTCGCGCCGCCGAAGTGCACCGGCACGTAGCTCCACTCGTCGAGGGCCATCCCGCCGTCGAAGAC
Organism: Deltaproteobacteria bacterium; assembly: GCA_029210625.1. Classification (NCBI taxonomy): domain Bacteria; kingdom Pseudomonadati; phylum Myxococcota; class Myxococcia; species Deltaproteobacteria bacterium. Next base: position 197,070 of record JARGFU010000008.1, read on the forward strand.
ACCCGGAGGCTCCAGGGTCGGCGACGCCCCGACCCAGGTGCCGGCGCCCGGATCGTAGCGCCAGGTCTCGGCGAGGTCCTGGGTGGCGTCCCGCCCACCGTGGAGGAGCACGCCCGCGGTGGGCAGCGAGGCCATGCTCGCCCCCTCCCTCGCCGGCGGGCTCGCGCCCGGCGAGAGCGGCGTCCAGGTCCCGGCTGCGGCGTCGCCCTCCCAGGTGTCGGCCAGCGGGCCGGCCGCGCCGAGGCCGCCGTGGAGGATCAGCCGCCCGCTCTGCCGCTCGTAGGCCATCGCGGCGCCGGAGCGGGCGGTCGGCCCCGTGCCGATGGCGATCTCGGTCCAGGTCATCGTCGCCGGGCTCCAGCGCCAGGTGTCGGCGAGCAGCGCGCCAGCCGCGTCGGCGCCGCCGTGGAGGACGATGGTCCCGTCGCTGCCCACGGTGCTGATGCTCGCGCGCCTGCGAGCCGGCGGCGCGCTGGCCCGCAGCGGCCGGTCGGACCAGGCCCAGGTCGTCGCGTCGAGGAGCCAGGTGCGGGCGAGGGGAAAGCCTCCCTGGGTGTCGCCCCCGAAGAGGAGGAAGCGGTCGTTGGTCGCGTCGTAGGCCATCGCCGCCTCGGTCCGGGCCAGGGGCCCCAAGGGACCCGGCGTCGGGAGCGCGTAGCCGATCGTGCCGCCCAGAGACCAGTCGAGGATCTCGCTGCTCCGCCCGGCTGCCGTGACCCCACCGAAGACCATGAGGGAGCCCACCACCGGATCCAGGGCCGCCCCGGCGGCGGCCCGGGCGGCGGGCAGCGGGGCGACCGCCCCCGAGGCCAGCACCCAGTCGCCCACCGAGAACTCCCAGTACCAGAGGTCGTCGAGGAGGCCGCCGCCGACCTCCCCACCGTAGAGCCAGGCGCCGGTGGCGTCGACGGCCATCACCGCGTCCTGGCGCGCGCCGGGGGAGGTGGCCGGCGTCACCTGGCGCCAGAGCCGGGTGGTGGGGCTGTAGGCCCACATCGCCGCGGACTCCGCCCCGCCGGCCTCGCCGCCGAAGACGAAGAGCTCGGCGCTGTTCGGCTCCCAGAAGCCCATGTGCCGACGCAGGGTGGGCGCCGCCGGGCTGGCGCCGTCGGGCGTGCTCTGGAGGAACTGCGTGCCGTTCCAGATCTGCACGTCGCCCAGCTCGATGGCGCCGTTGGTGCCGCCGTGGACGACGATCGAGGAGGTCGACGGATCCCAGGCCATCACCTGCCCCTCGCGGGGCAGGGGCAGGGTGCCGGCGGTCACCGGCGACCAGGTTCGCGTCGTGGGATCGAAGGTCCAGGGATCCCCCATCACGCCCAGCCCGTCGCGGCCCCCGAAGAGGAGGAAGTTCTCGCGCACGGGATCGTAGGTCATCCGCCCGAACGCCCGGGCGCGAGGCCAGGCCACGGCCTGGGTCGGCACCTGGTGGTACGCCTCCAGGACGGGATCCCACCACCACAGCTCGTTGCTGTAGCCGGAGGCGTCGAGCCCACCGTAGAGCAGCACCCGCTCCTCGACCGGATCCCAGGCCGCCGCGATCCCTTCGCGGCTGGAGGGGAGCTCCGGGGTGAGGGTCTGGAGCTGCCACTCCACGCTCCCCACCGCCGCCAGGGCGCTCCCCCCGGGGACCGCCAGCAGAGACACCACGAGTGCGAAGAGACCAGCCCGACCCATGAGGCGGATTTTATCACCGCCTCGGAGGCGGGAGCGAATCGAAGGACTCAGCCCCGCAGGACCAGGAGGCGCGGCTCGGTCATGGCCTCGATGGCGTAGCGCAGCCCCTCGCGGCCGAGCCCCGAGCCCTTCACGCCCCCGTAGGGCATCGGATCGATCCGGTAGGTGGGCACATCGTCGTGGATCACCGCCCCGACCTCCAGCTTCCGGTGGGCCTCCATCACCCTGCCGACGTCGCGGGTGAAGACGCCGGCCTGCAGTCCGAAGGGGGAGTCGTCCACCCGGGCGAGGGCCTCCTCCCAGTCCTCGTAGCGGTGGACCACCACCACCGGGCCGAAGACCTCCTCGCAGGAGAGGCGCGCCGAGGGGTCGACCCCGGTGAAGACCATCGGCGTGATCACCCTCCCCTCGCGCTCGCCTCCGCAGTGCCGCACGGCGCCGGCCGCCTCGGCGTCCCTCACCCACTCGAGGATCCGGTCGGCGTCGCGGTCGGCGCGCAGCGGACCCACCACGACCTCGGGGTCGGAGGGGTCGCCGCACTTCAGCGCCTTCGTGCGTTCGACCAGCGCCTCGAGGAAGCGGTCGTGGACGGCGGCGTGGACGTAGATCCGCTGCACCGAGATGCAGACCTGGCCGGCGTGGGCGAAGGCGCCGAAGGCGCAGCGCTCGACGGCCTGCTCGAGGTCGGCGTCCTCGTGGACGATGACCGCGGCGTTGCCGCCGAGCTCCAGCAGCGCGGGCTTCTTCCCCGCCAGCCCCTTGAGCATCCAGCCCACCGTGGCGCTGCCGGTGAAGGAGAGCAGCCGCACCCGCTCGTCGGCGGTCAGCGGCGCCGCGTCCTTCACCTCGCAGGGGAGCACCGCCAGCGCGCCCGGCAGCACGCCGACCTCGGCGTAGATCTCGGCGAGGAGCCCCGCGCACAAGGGGGTCTCGTCGGCGGGCTTGAGCAGCACCGGGCAGCCGGCGGCGAGCGCCGGCGCGAGCTTGTGGGCGACGAGGTTGAGGGGGAAGTTGAAGGGGGTGATGGCCGTGACCGGCCCCACCGGGAAGCGGCGCACGATCCCCAGGCGGCCCTCGCCGGTGGGCACTGCGTCGAAGGGGAGGACCTCGCCGCCGATGCGGCGGGCCTCCTCGGCGGCGAAGGAGAAGGTGGTGAGGCAGCGGGCCACCTCGCCCTCGGCGAAGCGGCGGGGCTTGCCACCCTCGGCGACGATCAGCTCGACGAAGCGCTCGCGCCGCGCGGCGATCCCCTGGCGGATCCCGTCGAGCCAGGCCGCCCGCTGGTGGGCCGGGGTCTCGCGCAGGGCCGGCGCCGCCGCCGCCGCCGAGGCGAGCGCCGCCTCGATCTGCTCGGGGCCGGCGAGGTGGACGCTGCCCACCTCGGAGCCGTCGAAGGGGCGGAGGACGCTCCGGCGGCCCACGCCCTCGTGGAAGGCGCCGGAGTGGAAGAGCTTCATCTCGATCGCGCTCATGCCCGCGTCTTATTCCCCCCTCCGGGGAGCGACAAGGCGTGAACCAACGGGAAAGGGGCCCCCCGGACGAACCGGAAGACCCCTTTTCCTCTACTGCCTGACCGGGCGCTTACTTGGCCTTGGCCTTGTAGGTGCCGGTGGCCTCCTTGAAGGCCTTCGAGGCGCGGAAGGCGATCTTCTTGGAAGCCTTGATGCGGATCTTCTCACCGGTCTGGGGGTTGCGGCCCCAGCGCGCCGGACGAGCACGGACGGTGAAGATGCCGAGGCCCGGCACGTTCACCTTGTCCTTCTTGGAGTTCTTCGCGATGTAGGCGATGAGGTCGTCGAGGAGCGCGATGGCGTCCTTCTTGTTCACGGTCTCGATGCGCTTCTGCACGAGCGCGGCCCACTCCTTCTTGAACTGACCCTGAGTCATCTTTCACTTTCCCCGCTGATTGCGTTGAGGATGTGTATTTCAACTACCTTCCCGATCACTCACCAAGACCGATCGGGCGGCTGTTTTAGATCACAGCCGGATCAGCGCCACAAGTGCTTTCGGATACTTTTTTTGCGGGCCATATCGATCGACCGGACGGAAGACCTTGAACCCGGCGATCGAGAGTGGTAGGCGCCCGCGCCCCATCTCTCTGAGCCCTGGATCGAGCGACCGAGAGCGCGGTCGATCAGCCTTCCCCCTCGCCGGATCGATGATGGGCGAGCAGCGCCCGCGCGCTGCGTCGGAGCCCCTCCCGGCCCGCGCGGCGGAGCGCGCTCCCCTCGCTCGCCGAGGCGTATCCGGCCTCGTCGAGGTCCCGCCACGCCTCGAGTGATCGCCCCATGATCGCCGCGCGCGGCGCGAAGTCCTCGACGCTCGAGCGCGTCGCGTGTTTCTCGTTCCAGGGGCAGACGTCCTGGCAGGCGTCGCAGCCGAAGAGCCACTCGCCGGGCGCCTCGGCGAGCCACGCGGGCCAGGGCTCGCGGTGCTCGATCGTGTGGAAGGAGAGGCAGCGGCGCGCGTCGATCACCCCCGGCGCGACGATGGCCGCGGTGGGGCAGGCGGGGAGGCAGTCCTCGCACCGGCCGCAGCGCTCGGGGTGCGGCGCGTCCGGCGGCAGCTCGAGGTCGGTGACGAGGGTGGCGAGGAAGACCCAGGAGCCGAAGGCGGTCGTGATGAGGTTGCCGTGCTTGCCGATCCAGCCGATCCCGGCGCGCTCGGCCCAGACCTTCTCGGCGATGGGCACCGCGTCGACCCCTCCCCAGAGCGCGATCCCCGGCACCGCCTCCGCGAGCGCCCGTCGCAGCCGCCGCAGGCGCCCTCCGAGCACCTTGTGGTAGTCGCGCCCCCAGGCGTAGCGGGAGATCCGGCCTCCGCCCGGCAGCTCGGTGGAGCCCGGCTGGTGGTAGTTCACCGCCAGCGCGATCACGCTGCGCGCCCCGGGCAGGAGCAGGCGCGGATCACAGCGCACGGCCTCGCTGCGAGCGAGCCAGTCCATGCTCGCGTGGTGGCCCGCGGCCAGCCACGCCCGCAGGGGCGCGGGATCCAGGGCCTCGGCCCGGGCGAAGCCGACGAGATCGAAGCCGGCCTCGTGGCAGAGCGCCCGGATCCGCTCCCGATCAGCCATCCGCCCTGGGCGTCTCACCCTCCGACGGAGCCTCGGGCTTGGCCTCGGCAGCAGGAGCTTCAGCGGCCTTGGGTGCCGGCTTGGCCTTCGGCTCGGGCTTCGCCTTCGGCGGGGGCGGCGGCGGCGCCTCCTCGTGCGGCTCGAGGACGTAGTCGTCGATCTCTCCCGACGCCTTCATCAGCTCCAGCGCCCGCCGCAGCGCGGCCTCGGGATCCTTCGCGTTGATCTTGTAGCGGTGGAGGGCCGCCTTGCGGACACCGAGGTTCACGGTGGCCGTGGGGACCTCCTCCTGCGACAGGACGGCGACGCCGTAGTTCTTCGGGATGATGAGGTCGCAGCGGACCTCGTGCTCCTTGCCCTGGATGATCGCCTTGGCCATGAGCCTCTTGCCTTCTCTAAGGTGGGGGGGGTGCCGGCAGGCGGCCGACGAGCGGTCGCACGATAGCACGGCCGTTTTGATTCGCACTCCCCGTGCGCATAACCTTGCGGCGAAGTGAGCGAGGCCTCCAGAGCGTCGGCGAGGGTGAGCCGGGCGAGCGACGTCGCCGGGGCGGCGGGGCTCGTCCTCGGCCTCCTCCTGGCGGCGGCCCCCGCCCGCGCGCAGTCCTCCGATCCGGTGGCCGAGCTCCAGGCCTGCTTCGACGATCTGCGGGTCCCGCAGATCCTCGACGGCCGCCCGGTGGAGTCGCCGACCGTGGGCCCCTACTACGGGCTGCGCCTCATGGGCATGGGCGGCGCCTTCACCGCGGTGGCCGAGGGCATCGAGGCGGTGCCCTACACCCTCACCGCGCTCGCCAACCGGCGGCCCCACCAGGGAGGGTGGTTCGACTGGGACGCCACCCTCACCTGGCTGGTGCCCACGAACCTGCAGGACGTCGACTACAACGGCTGCCCCACCCGCGGCAGCGTCCGCCTCGTCGCGGCCGGCGGGCTGCTGCGCTTCGGCCGCGTCGGCGCCGGGGTCTTCATCGATCAGGTGGCCTTCCCCTCCCTCGGGGACCGCGCCCTCTCCCTGACGGTGCTGCGCTCCACCGCCGGCGTCGCCTGGGCCCTTCCCGGTGACGCCTGGGTGGTGGGCGTCGGCCTGCACACCCTCGCCTACGACCTGACGACCGCGACCCGCGGCCTGGGCGCCCTGGCGCTCGGCGCCGGCGCGAACGTGCTCTGGCGGCCGACCGGCCGCCGCTGGCGGCTGGGCCTCTCCATGCGCCTGCCCCAGGCGGCGCGGGTCGTCCCCGACAGCGGCACCCTGACCGCCGACCTGCCCGAGGCGGTGGTGGAGCCCTGGCAGTTCACCCTGGGGGGCGCCTGGTGGATCGGTGAGGGAGCGCTCAACCAGCGCATGGCCGTCACCGAGAACGACGAGGGCAGCCCGCCGGCGATCGACGGCATGCTCCTGACCGGCGACCTGATGCTGGTGCTCCCCCGCAAGGTGAACGGGCGCGACGCCGCGGGCCTCGAGGCCTTCTTCGAGGGGCGCACTCAGGTGGTGAACCCGCGGCCGACCGTCGGCCTGCGGGTGGGCACCGAGACCGAGCCCATCGCGGACCGGGTGCGGATGCGCGGCGGCCTGTGGCTGGAGCCCTCCCGCTTCGAGGGCATCACCCCGCGCCTGCACGTCACCGGGGGGATCGACGTGCGGATCTTCGAGCTCTACGGCTACGACATCCGGGGCAGCCTGGCGGGGGACGCCGCGCCCGGCTATGGCGCCGCCTCACTCTCCGTGGGCTTCTGGTAGCCGCAGCGAGGGCCGGGGGTTCGTCGGAGCCGGCCGCTTCCGGGCCTTCTCGAGCAGCTCCCGGTAGGTCTTCTGGCAGGGCCCCTTCTGCCGGGCGAGGAGCGCGTAGAGCGGCTCGAGGTAGGGCTCCTCCACCAGGTGGCAGAAGGGGCGCTTCGGCTCGGCCTGGTGGTGACGCCGCTGGATGGCGAGGAGGACCTTGGCGAGCTGGCGCAGGGCCGCGGGCTCGGGCTCACCCGAGAGCTGGATCAGGTCGATGGTCTGCCCGGGGGCGCCCACCCCGGTGGGCAGCTCGGTGTCGGCCACGGTGGGAGGCAGCTTGCGGGGGGGCGGGATCCGCACCCGCACCTCGCGCGTGGAGGGCGGCGCGCCGGCCTTCACCTCCAGGGAGATCGCCGGCCGCCCCGCCCCGGCGGCGGCCTCGCTGAAGTCCGCCAACCCCGCCAGCCGCACCCCCGACTCGATGTCGTGGCCCGCCAGCCAGTGCCAGGCCAGGAGCTCCACGTCGGCGAGCTTCGGCAGCGGCCCCTCGAAGGGGCTCGCGCCGTAGCCCGGATCGGGCACCCTCACCGGATCGGGCAGCTCGCCCCCCTTCGAGGCCGCCCGCGCCCAGGAGAGGGTCCCCCCGTCGACCTCGAGGCGCAGGACCTCCAGGGGGGCCTTGCCCTCCTGAGGGCGGGCCAGGGAGCGAGCCAGGGTGGGGTCCACCCCCGAGGGGGTGGAGTCGAGCAGCAGGTGCCAGCCGCCCTCCTTCGCCGGCGCGATCAGCAGCAGCTCCCGCCGGGCCCGCCCCTCGGTGGCGCCGGCCCCCTGCGCCTCGAGGTGCGCCAGGACCCGCGCGCCGATCTCGGCGCCCGGCGCGCCGCGGACGTAGACCTGGCCCACCCTCACCGCTGCGCTCGCGCAAAGGGGCATACCACCCACCAACAGTGCAATTATTGCGCATCTCATCTTCCTGAAACCCCTTGTCTGCGTCGAGACGTGCGGCCTCCTCGCGCATTCAGTGCACTTAGGCGACTCCTGCGCGGGGTATGGATCTTGCTCGACATACGGCGTACACGGCACCACACTTTGTAGCCCCGGGGCAGCGCCTCCGGACCCACGATGAAACGTCGCCGCGAGGGCGGCAGGAGCAACTTCGATGTCCAGGAAGCTCATCAAGATCGTCGCCAGCGTTGTCGTGGTCGGTGGAGGGCTGGGGGCTCTGGTCTACCAGAGCCTGGGGGACAACCTGGAGTACGACAAGCAGGTCGACGAGGTCATGGTCGATCCGGGCGCCTGGCAAGGCAAGCGCCTGAAGCTCGGGGGCCACGTCACCAAGGGCTCCATCTTCAACAAGCAGGGCACCCTCGACTACCTCTTCACGGTCGAGAAGAACGGCAAGAGCCTCCAGGTGCACTACGCGGGCATCGTGCCCGACACCTTCAAGGACGACGCCGAGGTGGTCGTCGCCGGAAAGCTCACCGAGAAGGGGACCTTCGAGGCCCACGAGGTCGTCGCCAAGTGCCCCTCCAAGTACGAGGCCGCTGACAAGTCCGGCCTCACCCACCCCGACGGCGCCGAGGAGGCGACCACGGACTCCTGATTCCTCACCCTGCGCGCAGGGTGAGCAGCAGCTGACACCGCGACCTCCCGGCAGCCTCTCCTGAAGAGAGGGCGACGGGAACGCCCACCCGCTCCACCCGACAGGGAGCCTCTACAGATGCACGAACTCGGTTACCTCACCCTGATGGTCGCGCTGGTGGTCTCGGTCTTCTCGGGCGCCGCCAGCGTCGTCGGCTATCGCCGCCGCATGCCGCGGCTCGAGCAGGCCGGCTACGTCGCCGCCTTCGCGACCACGGCCCTGGTCACGGTCTCGGCCTTCGCGATGATCTACCTCTTCACGGCCCAGGACTTCAGCGTCAAGTACGTCCAGCACTACAGCGACCGGACGATGCCCCTGGCCTACGTGATCAGCGCCTTCTGGGGTGGGCAGGACGGCAGCCTCCTCTTCTGGGCCTGGCTGCTCTCCCTCTACTCGGCGGCCGCCCTCTGGTGGAACCGCAAGCAGACCCGGCTGGTGCCCTACGCCACCGCCGTGCTGATGAGCAACGTGGCCTTCTTCATGTTGCTCCTGCTCTTCCCGGCCAACCCCTTCGAGACCTTCATCGGCTCGGCGCCCAGCGACGGCCAGGGGATGAACCCCCTGCTGCAGAACCCCTACATGGCCATCCACCCGCCGATGCTCTACCTGGGCTACATCGGCATGGTCATCCCCTTCGCCTTCGGCGTGGCCGCGATGGCCTCGGGGAAGCTCGACGAGACCTGGCTGCGCCTCTCCCGCCGCTGGACCCTCACCGCCTGGTTCTTCCTCGGCTTCGGCCTCATCCTCGGCATGCTCTGGGCCTACGAGGAGCTGGGCTGGGGCGGCTACTGGGCCTGGGATCCGGTGGAGAACGCCGGCTTCCTGCCCTGGCTCTCCTGCACCGCCTTCCTGCACTCGATCATGATCCAGGAGCGCCGGGGCATGTTCAAGAACTGGAACATGGTGCTGGTGATCCACTCCTTCGCCTTCGTCCTGCTGGGCACCTTCCTCACCCGCTCCGGCGTCGTGCAGTCGGTCCACGCCTTCGCCCAGTCGAGCGTCGGCCCCTACTTCACGACCTTCCTCTCCGGCTCCCTGCTCCTCTCCTTCGGTCTGATGTTCTACCGCCGCAAGGAGCTCGAGAGCCCGATCAAGATCGAGAGCGTGTTCTCCCGGGAGTTCTCCTTCCTGCTGAACAACTGGATCCTCCTGGGGATGGCCTACTTCGTGCTCATCGCCACGATCTTCCCGTCGATCTCCGACGCCTTCATGGGCGAGAAGATCACGGTGGGGCCTCCCTTCTTCAACAAGTGGATGGTGCCCCTCGGCCTGATCCTGCTCTTCCTCACCGGCGTCGGCCCCCTCATCGCCTGGCGCAAGGCCTCGGGTGACTCGCTGAAGAAGCAGTTCACCTGGCCGGCGCTCGGCGCCGTGGCCACCGGCTCCCTCTCGGTCGCCCTCGGCGCCACCGAGGCCGGCGGCGTGGCGGCCATCGTCAACTTCGCGCTCTGCGGCCTGGTCACGACCACCATCATTCAGGAGTTCTGGCGCGGCACCCGGGTGCGGATGAGGAACACCGGCGAGGGCGCCGTCGACGCCCTGGTGGGCCTGATGAGCCGCGCCAAGCGGCGCTACGGCGGCTACGTCATCCACTTCGGCATCGTGCTGATGTTCTTCGGCTGGGCGGGTGAGGCCTACAAGCAAGAGACCGACGTCTCCATCACGCGAGGGCAGACCGCCCCGATCGGCCGCTACCTCGTGCGCTTCGACGACCTGCGGGTCGGCAGCACCACCCACCGCGACGAGCACACCGCGGTGATCTCGGTGCTCGATCAGAGCGGCAAGCTCCTCGCCGAGAAGCACCCGGCCAAGTGGTTCTACCGCAAGAGCCAGCAGCCCACGACCGAGGTCTCGATCAAGTCCGGCATCATCGAGGACCTCTACCTGATCTTCGCGGGCTTCGATGAGAGCACCGGCCACGTGATGCTGCGGCTGATCGTGAACCCGCTGGTCATCTGGGTCTGGATCGGCTCGGCCTTCCTCATCCTCGGCATGGTCATCGTGATGTGGCCGGATCGCCACCGGAAGAAGCACCTCGGCAGCAGCAGCACCGCCTGACGGTCCTTCCCTCGCACGGACGAAAGACTCCCTCCATGAAGACTCCCATCGCAGCATCGGACCTGCTCGGTGTCCCCGCCCGGGGTGACCGGCAGAAGAAGGCCGGAACGATCTGGATCTGGATCCTCGGCGCCCTCGCCTTCGCCTTCGTCATCGGCTTCGGCCGGGGCACCGACCCGGCGGCCGCCCGGGTCCTCCTGGCGCTGACCGCCGCCACGGCGACCCTCGCCGTCCTCCTCCTCGGGGAGACCTTCGCCTCCCTGCGCGGCAGGCGGGACAGCTCCCTGGCCGAGTCGCTGACGAGCCACGCGGCCCTCGAGGAGGAGAAGAAGCAGATCCTCACCGCGCTCAAGGAGCTCGACTTCGACCGCTCCATGAACAAGATCAACGAGAGCGACTTCCAGGTGCTCCGCACCCGCTACGAGCGCGACGCCCTGCGGGTGCTCAAGGCCATCGACGAGGAGTTCGAGGGCTGGCGCCAGAAGGCCGAGGCCCTGGCCACCGAACACCTCGGCAAGGCCACCGGCGCCGCAGCGAGCCGTGAGCCCCGGAAGGCCGAGACGACCAAGGCCGCCCCGCCGGCGGCCGAGGCTCCGGCGAGCGCAGACTCGACGGGCGTCACCTGCCCGAGCTGCAAGACCTCCAACGACGCCGACTCCAGCTTCTGCAAGAAGTGTGGGAGCCGCCTGCCCCTGCCGGTGGTCTGCGGCTCCTGCGAGACCCGCAACGAGGCGGACGCCGAGTTCTGCACCCGCTGCGGCACCAAGCTCGGTGGAGGTGAGGCATGAAGCCCTCGATCACCCGGCTCCTCCTCCTCTCCCTCCTCCTGCTCCCCCTGGGCGCGCTGGCCCAGCAGGACGGCCCCCTCGAGAAGGTCACCGTGAAGGTGACCCAGGAGGGTGAGCCCGTCGCCGGCCTCGCGCTGCGCCTCATCGGCGAGCCCCCCGGCGGGGGCCAGATCACCTACGGCGAGGGCACCACCGACGCGGCCGGCCTCTTCGTGGTCGACGTGCCCTTCCGCGTGGGCGTGGTCCTCTTCGCCGAGGGCCGCTTCGACGGCGTGAAGTTCACCTCCCCCGAGAAGGCCTTCGCCGGGCAGCCGGGCGCGGGCCTCTCCCTGGAGATGAAGGTCTTCTCCTCCTCCTCTGCCTCGATCGCGGATCTCTCCTTCGGCCCCGACAGCCACGTGCAGCTCGAGAACATGGGCAACCGGCTGGAGATCACCGAGGTCTTCTTCATCCAGAACGCGAGCAAGAGCGCCTTCTCGCCCGAGGGCGGCCTCGCCATCCCCCTGGCCAAGGGCTTCAAGAACGTCACGGGCGTCGGCGGGAACCCCGTCTTCCAGCTCGAGCACGTCGGCGCCTCGGTGCCCGGCCCCTTCATGCCCGGCCAGACCGAGGTGCAGGTGCGCTACGACCTGCCCCTCGACTCCTCGACCGTGCGCTTCGAGCAGAAGGTGGAGGTGCCCTGGAGCACCGCCCGCGCCTTCATGCAGGAGGAGCCCGGCCTCGAGTTCACTGGCCCGCAGGTCGAGCGGCAGGAGCTCCGGGAGAGCAACGGCCGCCAGTGGCGCCTGGCCACCCTGCGCCCGCAGTCCGGCACCCTGAGCTTCACCATCAACAACCTCGAGGTCCGCTCGCAGAAGGGCCGCTGGTACGCCCTGGTCCTCTCGCTCCTGGTGGCCCTGGTCGGCTTCGGCTTCGGGCTGGCGCCGGTGAAGGACGAGCAGCTCGAGAGCGCCGCCCGCAAGGGCCTGCTCCAGGAGCGGGACACCCTCCTCGCCGACCTCGAGGAGCTCGAGCGCGACCGGGCCGAGGGCCGGATCGACGAGGAGGCCTTCACCGAGGACCGGCAGGCGGCCATCGACCAGCTGGCGGCGGTGCTGCGGACCCTGGAGAGCACCTCCGCGGAGCCGCAGGAGCGCCCTTGAGCCACGCGGCGCCGACCTTCGACACGGTCACCTGCGAGAAGGTCGGCCGGGTCTTCGGGCGCACGCGCGCGCTGCAGAACTTCAGCTTCGAGCTGCGCGCCGGCGAGGTCACCGCCCTGGTCGGGACCAACGGGGCCGGGAAGTCGACCCTCCTCGCCATCCTCTCCACCCTCCTCTCCCCCTCCTCGGGGAGCGTGCGCTACGGCGAGCTCTCCTTCCGGGAGGCGGGCGAGCGGGCGCGCGGGTCCATCGGCCTGGTCTCCCATGCCGCGCTGGTCTACCCCCAGCTCTCGGCCCGGGAGAACCTCGACTTCTTCGGCAAGCTGCACCACGTGCCCGAGCGGCGCGCGGCCATCGAGGCGATGCTCCAGAAGGTCGGCCTGATCCAGGCCGCCTGGGATCGCCCGGCCTCGACCTACAGCCGGGGCATGCTGCAGCGCCTGGCCCTGGCCCGGGCCCTGATGACCGACCCGCGCCTCCTGCTCCTCGACGAGCCCTTCACCGGCCTCGACCGCGAGGCCTCCGAGCGCCTCATCGAGATCGTCCGGCAGGCCAAGGCCGCCGGCCGGATCGTCCTGCTGGTCTCCCACGACCTGCAGGTCACCGCCGAGCTCGCCGACCGGACCGTGATCCTCGCCCGGGGCAAGCTGCAGCACGTGGTCGAGGAGCCGGTGAGCGGAGAGCAGCTCTCCGAGCTCTACCGGCAGCACACGGCGGCGGTGAAGGCTCGGGCCAGCGCTTGACGCCGCTCACATCCACCCCCCGGAGCCGGGTGCTAACGATGAATGCTCTGTAACGATTTCCTGGAGGTGGCGTGCCGATGAGCTCCCTTCCCATCCGCTCCGGGCTGCTCCTGATCCTTCCCTTCCTGCTCCTCTCCGGCGGCTGCTTCGGCGCCGTGGACGACTCGGACAGCCGCGACGGCAGCAGCCCGGACGCCTACCTCGAGATCCGCACCGGGGTGGGGGTCGACTACCCGCTGACCGCCAACCCCAGCTCACCCTTCCGTCCCCGGCGCTGGAACGGCACCGTCCACTATTGCCTCACACCCTGATCGCCAGCCGGCCCGGAGCGCCTCCGGGCGGGCTGGACACCCCACCGAGCTTTCGGCGATAGGAGGGCCCCATGGCCATCCTCAGAGAAGCCAGCGCCGTGCTGGCCAAGGACCTGAAGATCGAGCTGCGCTCGGGCGAGCTGCTCATCTCGATGCTGCTCTTCTCGGTCCTGGTGGTCCTGGTCTTCTCCTTCGCCTTCGTGCGGGGCGGGGCGCCCCTGCCGGACGTGGCCGCGGGCATCCTCTGGGTCTCCCTGGCCTTCGCCGGCACCCTGGGGCTCTCCCGCGCCTGGGACCGCGAGCGGGAGGCGGACGGCCTGCGGGCGCTGCTCCTCTCGCCCGCCGAGCGGCCGGCCATCTACCTGGGCAAGGCCCTGGGCATCTTCTTCTTCCTGCTGGTCACCAGCACCCTGATCGTGCCCCTGGTGGCGGTGCTCTTCGACGTCCCTCTCTTCCTCCACGGCGGCTGGCTCCTCCTGACCCTGCTGCTCGGCCTGCTCGGCTTCTCGGTGGTGGGGGCCTTCTTCGGGGCGCTGATGGCGCGCAGCCAGGCCCGCGACCTGCTGCTCTTCATCGTCCTCTACCCCCTGCTGATGCCCCTCTTCATCTCGGGGGTGATGGCCACCACCCAGGCCTTCTCCGCCGAGCCCCACTGGGATCAGCTGAACTTCTTCCTCACCCTGCTGGGGGTCTTCGACGTCCTGATGTTCGTCGGCGCGCTCTGGACCTTCGAGCGGCTGGTCATAGACTAGGAAGCCCATGAAGAACCTCCTCTTCGCCGCCGCCTGGCTGGTCTCGGCCGTGCTCCTCTCCTGGGGCACCTGGCTGACCTTCTTCCACGCCCCGGTCGAGGCCCAGATGGGCTTCGTCCAGAAGATCTTCTACTTCCACGTGCCCGTGGCCTGGATCTTCTTCCTGGCCGTGGCCGCCAACGCCGGCTCGAGCATCGGCTACCTGATCACCAAGAAGGACGGCGCCGATCGGGCCGCCCGCGGGGCCGCCGAGCTCGCCGTGATCTTCGGCCTGATGGTCCTCATCACCGGCCCCCTCTGGGGATGGAAGGCCTGGGGCCGCCCCTGGGTCTGGGACGTGCGCCTGACCTCCTCCCTGCTCCTCTGGCTGGTGCTGGTCGCCTACCTGGTGGTACGCGCCTACGGCGGCCACTCGGCGCGCAACCTCGCGGCCGGCCTCTCGATCTTCGCGGTGCTGCAGGTGCCCCTGATCTACTGGTCGGTGGATCTCTGGCGCGGCACCCACCCCCCGCGCCTCGTCTCCGAGGGCGGCCTGAACTCCGACATGGCCACCGCCCTGTGGACCTGCGTCTTCGCCTTCATCTTCCTCTTCGCCGTCCTCTATGCCCTCCGCCTGGCCATCGGCCGGCAGGAGGGGCGCCTGGACGAGCTGCACCTCCACCTCGAGGACCTCGAGGAGATCCACGGATGACCCTTCGCCTGATCGCAGCCCTCCTCCTCCTCTCGCCCACCCTCTGCCTCGCCCAGGGCGAGGTCGCGGCCGACGCCACCACCCCGGAGGCCGAGGCCGCCGAGCCCGTCGTGGCCGAGGCCGCCGCTGAAGCCGCCGCCGAGGCTCCCGCCGAGCCCGCGGCCGCCCCCGAGGCGCCCACGCCCCCTCCGGGCTACGAGCAGGTCAGCGGCGCCGGCTCCGCGCAGTCCCCCATCGAGGCGCCGCCCCTGGTGATCGTCTCCTACGTGGTGATCTGGCTGCTCACCCTCCTCTACCTCTTCTACCTCTGGCGCCGGCAGGCGGCCCTCAAGGCCGAGATCGACGCCCTCCAGGCCCGGCTCCTGGAGCTGGACGGAAAGTAGGACGCCCCCATGGAAGAGTCGCACTTCACGCTGGCCCACATCCTCTACATCCCCGTCTGCGTGGCCGTCGGCCTCGTCGCCGGCTGGGTCCTCGGCGGCCGCGCCGCGCTGCGGGAGGCCGAGAACCAGAAGAGCCGCGAGGCCTCCCGCGAGGAGGAGCGCGAGCGCCGGAAGGCCGAGCGCGCGGCGAGGCACGCCCAGCAGTAGGGCCGCACCCCATTTGACGGCATCGGTGGGGCGGATCCACATTGTCCGCCTTCGAATCGGGAGGTTTGCATGAGCACCGACGCCGCCAACGAGAGCACGCCCGCAGCCGAGCTGCCCACCTCCGGGCCGGTGGTCCTGACCGACGCCGCGCTGGAGCAGATGCGCACGGCCCTCGAGGCCGAGCCCGACCCCGACCTGGGCATCCGGGTCGCCGTGGTCGGCGGCGGCTGCGCCGGCTTCCAGTACTCGATGAACCTCGAGAAGGGCTCGCGGCCGGGCGACACCGTCTGGGTACAGCAGGGCATCTCGTTCTTCGTGGACAAGCTCTCCATCGGCTACCTCGCCGGGTGCCAGGTGGACTGGGTCAGCAGCCCGATGGGCGCGGGCTTCAAGTTCACGAACCCCAACGTCACGACCACCTGTGGTTGTGGCTCCTCCTTCGCCTGATACGAGGAAGCTCCCATGTCCCTCTTGTTCGAAGGCCTCGAAGGGGGGCCCTTCCTGGAGAACACGTGGATCGTCGGTGACCCCGAGAGCGGGGACGCGGTCCTGGTCGATCCCGGCTCCTTCGACGCCGCGGACCTCGACGCCCTCGTCGGCCGCCTCGAGCACCACGGGCTGACGCCCCGGGCCATCGTGAACACCCACGGGCACATCGATCACATCGCCGGGGTGCACGCCCTCCAGGAGCGCTTTGGCCTCCCCTTCTACATTCACCCGGGGGAGAAGATGTGGCTCTCCTCCCTGCCGCAGCAGTGCGCGATGTTCGGCGTGCCGCCGATCCCGACGCCGAAGGTGGATCACTGGATCTCCGACGGCGACCTGCTCGAGTTCGGCACCCTGAAGATCGAGGTGCGTCACCTCCCGGGCCACACCAAGGGGGGCTGCGCGCTCCTCCTGGATGGTCACGTCCTGGTGGGCGACACCCTCTTCGCGGGCAGCGTCGGCCGGACCGACTTCCCGGACGGCGACGCCGACACCCTCGCCCGGAGCATCCGCGAGGGGCTCTACAGCCTCGACGACGAGACCATCGTCCACTCGGGGCACGGCCCGGACACCACCATCGGGCGCGAGCGGCAGACCAACCCCTTCGTGCGAGGCTAGATCATGGGCGAGGTCGGCGAGATCCGGTTCAGGCAGCTCTTCATCGACGGAGCGTTTCGTGACGCCGCGAGCGGCGCGACCCTCGAGGTGATCGAGCCGGCCACCGAGGAGGTGCTGGCCGAGGTGCAGGCCGCGGGCGCGGCCGAGGTCGACCTCGCGGTGACCGCCGCGCGCCGGGCCTTCGACGATGGCCGCTGGTCGGGCCTCGACGCGGGCCAGCGCGCCCGGATCCTCTTCGAGATGGCGCGCATCCTCGACGAGCGCCGCGGCGCTATCGCGCCGATCGAGAGCCGGGACGCGGGCAAGACCCTCTTCGACTCCGGCAAGATCGAGATCCCCTTCGCCGCCGAGCTGCTGCGCTACTACGGCGGCTGGGCGACCAAGCTCCACGGCCAGACCTCGCTGAACAAGCCGGGCACCCTCCTCTACACCCTGCGCCAGCCGGTGGGGGTCGTGGGCGCGATCGTGCCCTGGAACTTCCCCCTGCTGATGGCCATGTGGAAGGTCGCGCCGGCCCTGGCCGCCGGCTGCACGGTGGTGCTCAAGCCCGCCGAGCTCACCCCCCTCTCGGCCCTCGAGCTCGCCGACATCGCCCGGGAGGCCGGCCTCCCCGACGGCGTGCTGAACGTCATCCCCGGCCTCGGCTCGGTCGCCGGGCAGGCGCTGGTCGAGCACCCGGGCGTCGACAAGATCGCCTTCACCGGCTCGACCGCGGTGGGCCAGCAGGTGATGCGCACCGCCGCCGGCTCGCTCAAGCGCCTCTCCCTGGAGCTGGGCGGCAAGAGCGCCAACATCGTCTTCGCCGACGCCGACGTGGACGCGGCGGTGAAGACCGCCCTGACCGGCATCTTCTACAACAAGGGCGAGGTCTGCGCCGCGGGCTCGCGCCTGCTGGTGGAGCGACCGATCTACGAGCAGGTCGTCGAGGCGGTCACCGCCAAGGCCGGCAAGCTCACCCTGGGCTCGCCCCTGGAGAAGACCACCCGGATGGGGCCCCTGGTCTCCGCCGGGCAGCTCGAGCGGGTGCTCGGCTACATCGAGAAGGGCAAGGCCGAGGGCGCCCGCCTCTGCTGCGGTGGCGAGCGCGACACCTCTGCGACCGGCGGCAAGGGCTACTTCGTGCAGCCGACCGTCTTCGCCGACGTCGACCCGGCGGCCACCATCGCCCGGGAGGAGATCTTCGGCCCGGTGCTCTCGGTCATCCCCTTCGAGGGCGAGGCCGAGGCCGTGAAGATCGCCAACGGCACCGCCTACGGCCTCGCCGCCGCGGTGCACACCGCCGACGGCGCCCGGGGTCACCGGGTGGCGCAGGCCCTGAAGGCCGGCACCGTCTGGATCAACACCTACAACATGTACGATCCCGACCTGCCCTTCGGCGGCTTCGGCGAGAGCGGCTTCGGCCGCGAGCTCGGCGGCCACGCCCTGGATCTCTACACCGAGACCAAGAGCGTCTGGACGCACCTGGGCTGAGGCCTCCGCCCGGCGCTTCGGGCACAGCGACGCGCTGCCGTAGTATCGTCTCCAGGACTCGACGCCGGGGGCCCTGGTGACCGCAGCGATGATCCGGAGAACCGACACCCACGCGGGGAGGCCCCGCGCGCTCGGTGTACGCCTGCGCCGGCTCGGATCGAGGCTGTTGATCGTGCTCTGGCTCGCCCCGCTCCCCGCCCGGGCCAGCAGCGGGGTCACCCTGCGCTGGAAGCCCGTGCTGGGCGCCGATCACTACCTGCTGCAGATCGCGAGCGACCCCGCCTTCGCCCGCCCGGTCCTCGAGGTGAAGGTCCCCACCACCCGCTACGTCTGGAAGGATCCGCCCCGCGGCACCTTCGTCTACCGGGTGCGCTCCGTGGACGCGGACGACCGGGCCGGCCCGTGGAGCGCGACCAGGGAGATCACCCTGGGGATGGTCGATCCGCCCCGGCTCGAGGCGCCCCCGGATCGCGCCCGGATCACCCCGCAGGAGGCCGGAGCGACGATGGAGCTGGTGCTCGCCGGACCCGAGTCGCGGCCCGGTCAGCTGACCCCGGTCCGCTTCGTCGTCGAGATCTCCCGCGATCCTCGCCTCGCCGAGGGAACGACCCGCTTCGAGACCGGCGACCTGCGAAGCCGCCGGCCCGTGCCCGGGCTCGGCCGCTTCCACTGGCGCGCCTGGGGCATCGACGCGGGCGGCGCCCGCTCGGCCCCCACCGAGGCTCGCAGCTTCGTGGTCGAGCTGGCGGCGCCGGAGATCCTCGCCCCCGGCGCCCGCGCCTTCCTCGTCGAAGGCGAAGGTGAGGTCGAGCTGCGCTGGAGCGAGGTGCCGCTGGCGACGGGCTGGGAGGTGACGCTCCGGCGAGGCAAGCTCGCCCCCACCCTCCACCAGAGCCCCACCAACCGACTCCGGCTCCCCGTGCCCCCGGCCGGACGCATCGAGTGGACGGTGCGGGGCCTCGGTAGCGCGGGGGAGAAGGGGCCCGTCACCCGGGGCCGCTTCCAGGTGCAACCCAGCGGCCCGCTCCTGGTCGCGCCCGAGGACGGCTTCGTGCAGGCCCCGGACGCCCCGACCCTCCGTCCGAGCTGGAGGGCCTACCGCGAGGCAGCGGACTACCAGGTCAAGCTCGCCCGGGCGGACGGGGACGAGGTCGTCGTGGGGTGCACGGTGTCCGCGCTCGACTGCGAGCTGGCCGGGCTCGAGCCCGGCGCCTACCGCTGGCAGGTGGTGGCGAGGGGGAAGCGCGGGGCCTTCGCCTCGGCCTGGCGGACCTTCGAGGTCTCGGCGCCCGAGCTCGAGAGGGAGGACGGCCGCCCGCCCGCGGCAACGAAGGAGGTGGTCGCCGCCGCCGGCCCCTCACGCTCGACGATCGCCGTCGGGCTCGGCGAGGCCTCGCCCGGCCTGCGGGTGGGCCCCCAGGTGGGGGTGCTGAGCACCCTGTCGCCGGCGACCGCCCTGCTCCTGGGGATCCGCGGTGATGCCCCCCTGCCCTTCCTCTCCCATCGCCTCCGCCTCTCCCTGCTCTCGGGCTTCTGGTGGCGGGGAGGAGAGATCCCGGCCCAGCCCGGCCTGCCGGAGCCCATCGTGCAGCGGGTCCGGGCGCTCGACCTGGGGACGGCGCTCGCCCTCGAGCTCCCGACCCCGGCGCTCCTCTTCCGCGTGGGGGTGGGGCCCCACCTGGGGCTGGTCTGGGCGCGGGTCGGCCCGGAGCGGGCCGTCATCGCTCGCCCGGGCGGGCTGCTCTTCCTCGGCGGCGATCGCCGCCTCGGCCCCGGCTCGCTCTCGGCCGAGCTGGTCTTCACCCTCGAGGTGGGTCAGCCGGAGCTCATCGAGCTCCCCCGGGCGACCCTGGTCTTCACCCTCGCCTACCTGCTGGACCTCTAGGCCGGCTCCTCTAGGGGTGCGCCTCAGCGGGACCGACCCGCAGGAAGGTCGAGGGGTCGGCCTGGTTCGCGTACTCGAGGGCGATCCACTCCGGGGTGCGGTCGACGCTCGAGAAGCGGACCTCGTCGATCATCCCATCGATCGTGCTACCGGTTGCCTCGAAGATCCGCCCGCCCATGTTGAAGGGGCTCGACGAGCTGCCCAGGGCGGCCACGGGGATCCGGTGCTTCTCCTGACCGTCGACGTAGAGGATGGCCTCGGCCCCGTCGAGGGTGGCCGCCAGGTGGAACCAGGCGTCGAGGGGAAACTCGGCGGTGCAGAGGCTCTGGGCGGTCTTGCCCGGGCACAGCTCGGTCTGGTCGGGCGTCCAGAGGTTGATGCGATCGGACCAGAAGAGGCCCAGCTCCATGGCGTTGTCCTGGCCGACCAGCCCCGGGCGGATCGCGTTGTCCGTGCTGCGCAGGTGGACCCAGAGGGTCACCGAGGCCCTGGCCTGACCGTCGATGAGGCTCACGCCGGTGGTCAGGAAGTCGTCGACGCCGTCGAAGTCCTGACCCCACCCGATCTGGGCCGGCACCCGGGCCGGGACGCTGGCCGCCACCCCGTCGCCGCCGGTGGCGTCGTTGGCGCTCGCGCTCGCGTCCCGGAACTCGCCCGCCGTGCCCGCGCCGAGCTCGGCCAGGTGCCAGACTCCCTCGAAGCCCCTCGACCACACCGAGGCGACGCTCGGATCGGCGGCGACGGTGGGATCTCCGTAGTAGAGGAAGAAGGTCGTGCCGGCCACGGTGTCCAGGACCGGGAGCTTGACCCAGGCCACGAGCTCCCCCGTCCCCGGGTCGAAGTGCTCGAGCTCGTGTTCGAGCCGGTTGCCGGCGAGGTCGGCGAAGGTCAGATCCCAGCCGCTCGGGAGCGCGCTCGCCCGGAGCTCGGCGTCACGCCCGAGGTGGACCAGCACCGGGAAGTCGCCCTCGGTGGTCGCCGGAGCTCGGGCCGGGATGTCGATCCGCTTTCGGTGGGCGTGGCCGTCCAGGATCGCCGGCCAGGGCACCACCGACCCGGGCGGCGAGACCAGGACCGGCGCGGCGAGGGAGGCTCGACGGCCCCGCGGATCCCTGAGGCTCAGCTGGTAAGCCCCGGCGCCCAGGGTCGCCGGTGACTCGAACTCGAGCTGGCCCTCGGCGACGAGCTCGGCCTGCACCTCGATCTGTTCCGGGTCGCCGACCAGCTCGACACGGAAGCGACCGTCGACCGACGCGGCCCCCGGATCGACGAGATCGCCCCGGACCCGGGAGTAGAGGTGCTCTCCCTCGAGGCGCAGAGTGACCGTCTCGCCCTCGATCCAACCCGCGGGCACCAGGGCCTCGAGGCGGGGCGGCGGCGGCGCGTCCCGACAGGCGGCCAGCCCGGCCAGCGCGGCAAGGAGGAGGGGAGTGGCGGGGCGCAGGAAGATGGTCGTCTACCTCGATGGGGAACCGTCCAACCGGGGAATCGAGAGGGGCGAGCCTCCCGGCAGCCTACACCCGGTGGACCGGCGAGCGCGATCGACCGGGCCCACCCGCGTCCGGCTTGCTCGCATCTCCGCCCCGAGGAGCCCGGTTCTCGCAGATCGCAGCGAGACCTCGTGCGTAGAGAGGGCATGGCCCGAGCTGCGCCCTGCCTCCTCCTGATCTTCCTCTGCCTGGGGGCGGGCGAGCGCCAGCAGCTCCTGCCCGCGAGCGAGGCCCCGGCCCGCGACTGGTTCGGCTACCGGGCCGACGCCTCGGCCGCCGGCCGGGTGGTGGGCGCGCCCTTGACGGAGGTCCGCGGTCAGAAGGAGGCCGGGGCGGTCTACCTCTACCGGCGGGACGGGGCGCGGCCGATCCAGCGGATCCCGGCGCCGCAGCCGAAGCTCGGGGGGCGCTTCGGCGCGGCGGTGGCCCTCGGCGACGACGCGCTGCTGGTCGGCGCCCCGGGGAAGGCCTGCGCCTACCTCTACGCGCCGGATCCGGACGGGCGCTGGCAGGTGGTGGCCACCCTGCGCCCGCCTACCGGGGGCGCCTTCATCGGCCACAGCTGGTTCGGCAACGCCGTGGCGATCTTCGGCGACACCCTCGCGGTGGGCGCGCCCTCCCAGGAGGGCGGCGGGCTCGACCCCGCCGGCAGCGTCCACCTCTTCCGGCGCGGCGAGGACGGGCAGTGGCGGCACGCGGGCGCGCTCCACCACCCCCGGGGCGAGCCGGGCGACGGCTTCGGCATGAGCCTCGCGGGGACCGGCGACCTGCTGGTGGTGGGCGCCCCGAGAGATCACGTCGACCGGTGGTGGTTCCGGGGCACAGCGCACCTCTTCCGCCGGGACGCCGAGGGCCGCTTCCACCACGAGCGCGAGCTGGAGCCGGTCGGACCCCCCTGGCGCTGGAGCCACTTCGGGGGCGCCGTCGACGTGGACGAGCGGGGCCGGGTGGCCATCGCCGGTGGCAGCAGCCGCTGGGCCCTCGACGGCGCGGCGGTGATCTACCAGCCCGGCCCCGGTGGGGCCTGGGAGGGGGTGGCCCTCTTTCCTCGCCTCCCCGGGGATCTGCCGCCCCCCTCCCGGCACCCGACCAGCCACACCACCGAGGTGCGGCTGGCCGGCGGCCGGCTCTTCCTGGCGGCCGCGCAGCCCGGCTTCGGCCTCGAGCGCCCCGGCGTGCTGGTCTTCCAGGAGAGCGACGCCGGGTGGGTGCCCGGCGAGAGCCTCGAGCTGCCCCCGCAGAACGCCGCCGCTCAGTACTGGTACCTGAGCCTGGCGGCGCACGGCGAGGAGGTGGTCGTGGGGGTGCTCCACCACGACACCTCGGTGGGGGCCCGCGCCCGGGGCTCGGCCCACCTCTTCGAGCTGCGCTAGCGCCCTAGGGCAGGCTCAGCTCGAGGAAGTGCCCGGCCACCTCGAAGGGGGGACCCTCCTCGCTGCAGCGCAATACTTGAAGCGTCGCCACCATGGCCTCCTCGAGGCCGGCCTCCCGGTCCTCCTCGGCGACCACCCGCAGCTTGAGCTCCTGGCCGGGCGTGAAGGGCACGTCGGAGGAGACGCTGATCCCCTCCATGGTGATGTTGGTCACCCGCCCGTGGGCGACGACGTCGGAGACTGAGTCGTGAAGGGTCACCTCGGCGTCGAGCGGGACCCGCGGCAAGCTGCGTTGTTCGGTCATCGGCGCTCTCCCTCGTCGCCCCCCACGAGAAGTAGACGGACTCATCATAGGACCAGCCTCGGCCCCAGGACCAGGGAAGCGGCGGCCCTCCCCCCCTCCTTTCACCATTGAATCTGCGGCCGTGAAGACTATTGTGCCCCCCGCAACCCAGGCGCACTCCGGAGGCAATCTTGAGCTACCCCTTCTGGGACATCCCCTTCGGCTACGGCCCCCTCATGGGTGGGCTAGCCATCTTCCACGTCTTCATCTCTCACTTCGCGGTGGGCGGCGGCCTCTACCTGGTGGTGGTCGAGACCATCGCCCGCAAGAAGAACGACACCGAGACCCTCGACTTCCTCGAGGGCCTCTCGAAGTTCTTCGTGCTGACCACCCTGGTGATGGGGGCGCTGACCGGCGTCGGCATCTGGTTCATCATCGGCCTGCTGAACCCGGCGGCCACCGAGGCCCTGATCCGCCACTACGTCTGGGCCTGGGCGATCGAGTGGACCATGTTCGTGGTCGAGATCGCCGCGGCGATCCTCTACTTCTACGGCTGGAAGAAGATGGACCCGAAGGCCCACCTCAAGCTGGGCTGGCTCTACTTCGGCGCGGCCTGGGGCTCGCTCCTGGTGATCAACGGGATCATCACCTTCATGCTCACCCCCGGCACCTGGCTGGAGACGGGCAGCTTCTGGGACGGCTACTTCAACCCGACCTTCTGGCCCTCGCTGGTCTTCCGCACCGGCATCGCCATCACCATGGCGGGCCTCTGGAGCGTGATGGTCCTCTCTCGCCGGAAGGCCGACGACTTCAAGGCCCGGGCGGTGCGCCACACCACGGCCTGGGGCCTGCTGGGCCTCGCGATCACGGTGCCCTCCTTCTACTGGTACTGGCTGGCCATCCCCGAGGCGATGCGCACGACCCTCGTCGAGCAGATGCCCACCCCGATGATGGCCTTCAAGATGACCTACGTGCTGGCCGCCGTGCTGGCGGGCATCTTCCTGGTCTTCGGCATCGCCCTCTCCCGCCGCTTCGTCTTCCCCATCGCCGCGGTGGCGATGGTCGTGGGCATCCTCTCCTTCGGCTCCTTCGAGTGGTTCCGGGAGTCGGCCCGCAAGCCCTACGTCATCGGCGGCTACATGTACGGCAACGGGATCGAGGTGGCGAAGGTCGAGACCTTCCAGAAGGAGGGGATGCTGACCCACATCCCCTACCGCACCGAGGACGCCGGCGCCGACCTCTTCCGGCACGCCTGCCGGCACTGCCACACCCTCGACGGCTACAAGCCCCTCGAGCCCGCCCTCGGAGGCATGGACACCGACTTCATCGCGGGCGTGATCAAGGGCACCCAGGTCATCAAGGGGAACATGCCCCCCTTCGCCGGGAGCGAGGGGGAGGTCCAGCTCCTGGCCGACTACCTGGCGCGGGCCACCGACCAGCGGCCCCTGGCCGAGATCACGGGACTCTCGGGCAAGGCGCTGGGCGCCGAGGTCTACGCCCGGCGCTGCGGGATCTGCCACGAGCTCGGGGGCTTCCGGGACATCAGCGAGTCGCTGGTCGACTCGGACGCCGAGGAGCTCGGCGCGCTCCTCGACTCGGCCGGTGAGTACGCCGAGGAGATGCCCGCCTTCACCGGAGACGACACCGAGCGCGCGGCGCTGATCGAGTTCCTCGAGGCGCTCGAGCCCGCCGCCCAGGAGGACGCATCGTGAACCTTCCCACCCATGACTTCCTCTCCGCGCCCCTCTGGCTGCTGACCACCCTCCACATCCTGACCCTCACCCTCCACTTCGTGGCGATGAACTTCGTCCTGGGCGGGGTGGCGATCATGATCTGGGGCAAGTGGACCGATCGCTGGGAGAACCCGGTCGTCCAGACCTTCGTGAAGGCCTTCCCCTCGGTGATGGCCGCCACCGTGACCCTGGGCGTGGCGCCCCTGCTCTTCGCCCAGCTGGTCTACGGCCAGGTGATCTACTCGGCGGCGGTGACCAGCGCCTGGTTCTTCCTGGCCATCGTGCCGGTGGTCATCCTCGGCTACTACTCCTTCTACGGCGCCGCCCTCTTCGACCTCTCGGGTGAGCGCAAGTCCCGCCTGCTGGTGGTGGCGCTGACCTGCCTGGTCTACGTCAGCCTGGTCTACGTCACCGTCTTCGCCATGGCGGAGAGCCCCGAGAAGATGGCCGCGGCCTACGCCAACAGCCCCGGCGGCTGGGTGATCTACCCGGTGGTGGGGGAGTGGTTCTTCCGCTGGGCGCACATGTTCCTGGGGGCCCTCACCGTCGGCGGCTACTTCGTGGGCCTGCTGGGCCGGGAGAACGAGGAGGCCTTCAAGATCGGCAAGACCTTCTACCTCTGGGGCCTCATCGGCGCCTCCCTGGCTGGCCTCGCCTACGTGGGCATGCTGGGGGATCACCTCAAGCCCTTCATGCAGAGCTCGGGCATCTGGGTGCTGACGGTCGCGGTCGTCCTCTCCCTGGGCTCGGCCCACCTCTTCTTCAAGAAGAAGTTCGTGCCGAGCGGCGCCCTGATCTTCCTCTCCCTGCTGGGGATGGTGATCACCCGCCACATCCTGCGCCTGGTGAAGCTGCGCGAGGTCTTCGACCCCGCCAGCATCCGGGTGGACGCCCAGTGGAGCCTCGCCGGCCTCTTCATCCTCTGCTTCGTGATCATGCTCGGCCTGCTCTTCTGGATGGTGAAGCTTTTCCGTACTACCGGGGGTGCCGCGCACCCCCGCCCCACCGGCGAAGCCGTCGGGGCCCCACCCCCGCGCTGAAGGGGGAGCTCTCGCCCCCCTTCCCGGCAGGAGACCTGCCGGGTCCCTACCCCCACACCCGTCTACGACGAGAACGATCCGGAGTGAGCGAGCGGCGGCAGCACTGGGAGCAGATCTACGCCTCGAAGGCCCCGGAGGGGGTCTCCTGGTACCGGCCACACCTGGAGCAGTCGCTGGGCTTCATCGATCGCTGCGCGCTCCCCGCCGACGCGCGGATCGTCGACGTGGGTGGGGGAGCCTCCACCCTGGTCGACGATCTGCTCGCCCGGGGCCACCGAAACCTGGCCGTGATCGATCTGGCCGCCCCGGCCCTGGAGGCCGCGCGCGCCCGCCTCGGCGAGGACGGCGCGGCGATCGACTGGATCGTCGGGGACGTGACCACGCCCCTGCTCGAGCCGGAGAGCGTCGACCTCTGGCACGACCGGGCCGTCTTCCACTTCCTGGTCGAGGAGGAGGCCCGGGCCGCCTACCTCTCGCAGGTCCTGCGGGCGCTGAAGCCCGGCGGCCTCTGCCTGGTCGCCACCTTCGCCCCCGACGGCCCCGAGCAGTGCAGCGGCCTGCCCGTCGTCCGCTACGACGCCGACGGCCTCCACGCGGTCTTCGGCGGTAGCTTCGAGAAGCTCGGCTCGGCCACCGAGCAGCACGAGACCCCCTGGGGCTCCGCCCAGAGCTTCACCTACTGTTTCTGTCGCCGGGTCTAGGGCCAGACGCAGCGGAGACCGACGTCGGGGTGGGCCTCGCCGGGGGCGAGCGGCGATCGGCGCGTGCTGCGGGCGTCGAAGCGCGCGCGGTGATCGGAGGGGCTGGCGTAGCCGCCGCCCTTGAGGACCTTGCGGGTGTCCGTCTCCCGGCCCTGGCCGGGGGTGCGCAGCAGCATCGCCTCGGGGTCGGGGGGCGGCAGCCTTCCCTCGGGCAGGCCCTCGGGTCCGGTGGGATCGGCCGCGGGCGAGCGGGCGAAGTAGCCGGCGTCGTACCAGTCGAGGGTCCACTCCCAGACGTTGCCGGCCATCCCCCGGGCGCCCTCCGGGGTCGCGCAGTCGGAGTGGGCGTCGACCGGCGCCGGCGCCTCGAGCCCGATCGGGCAGCGGCCCGC
Organism: Deltaproteobacteria bacterium; assembly: GCA_029210625.1. Classification (NCBI taxonomy): domain Bacteria; kingdom Pseudomonadati; phylum Myxococcota; class Myxococcia; species Deltaproteobacteria bacterium. The sequence goes on from JARGFU010000008.1 coordinate 223,728, forward strand.
CTCCCAGGCGCCCTCGAAGGGATAGGCTCGCCCACCCTTGCCCCGGGCCGCCCGCTCCCACTGCGCCTCGGTGGGCAGGTCGCCGCCGGCCGCCCGGCAGTAGACCCGGGCGTCCCGCCAGGTCAGCCAGCGCACCGGCAGCTCGGCCTCGCGGCGCAGCCGCTCGCGGTGCGGCTCCAGCGACAGGCCCGCGATCCCGGCGCGCGCGTCCTCGCCGGTGGCGGCCCGCACCGCGGCGATCGTCGCCTGCCAGCGCGCCCGGACCTGCGGCTCGAGGCTCGCCTCGACCTTCGAGAGCGGCCCGCCCTGCTCGCGCTCGAGCTGGGCGAGCCCCTCGAGGGCAAGCTCCAGGCTGCCCAGGTAGGGCTGGCCCTCCAGGGTCCCGAAGCCGCCGTGCTCGCGCAGGTGGGAGAGGAAGTCGGCGTTGCTCACCTCGTGCCGGCCGATCCGGTAGGCGCGCAGTCGCACCGGGTGGGCCGGCGCCTCCTCGGCGGGGCCGCCGTCCCGGCCGACGATCGCCGGGCCCGCCGGGATCGAGATGGCGTCCTCGGGAGCGGCGGCGAGCGCCGGGCTCGAGAGCAAGAGCGCCAGCAGCGCCGCGACGAGGGAGGGGCGGTTCAAGCGTCCCTCCCGATGCGGAAGCCCAGGTCGAAGTTGCGGAAGGTGGGCTCGCGCTGCTCGCGCGCGCTGCAGCGCACCTGGGAGGGGACGCTGCGGCTGCTGCCCCCGCGGATCACCCGCGCGGCGCCCGGCGCCCCCTCGACCCGCGGGTCGCGCCGGGGCGTCTCGGGGTAGGGGGCGAAGGCGTCCGCCACCCACTCGGCGGCGTTGCCGGCGAGGTTGCGGCAGCCGAAGGCGCTCTGGCCCTGCTCGAAGTGCCCGGGGGCCACGGGGTAGACGTGGGGATCCCCCTTGCCGCCGATGTTCGCGTGGCCCGTGCGCCAGTCGTCCCCCCAGGGCCAGCGCCGCTGCGCGCCCGTGGTGCCGCCGCCGCCGCAGGCCCACTCCCACTCGGCCTCGGTGGGCAGGCGCCCGCCGGCCCAGGCGGCGAAGGCGTGGGCGTCGTACCAGTCGACGCCGACCACCGGCGCGTCGTCGGCGAGGAAGGTCCTCCCGTCGAAGGGCGCGGCGGCCGCGTAGGCAGCGTCCTTCAGGAAGGGGTTGAACTCGCCCCAGTAGCGGGGGGTGTGGTCCTTGTCCGCGGGCTCGTCGGGGTGGCAGTGACGGTGGCCGACCGTCTCGAGGGCCTCGAGGAAGCGCCGGTAGCGTGCGTTGCTCACCTCGTCGCGATCGAGGCGGAAGGCGCCGAGGCGCACGGGGTGGGCCGGCGTCTCCTCGGCCTGCCGCCACCCGGAGGACGCCCGGTAGAGCAGCACCTGCTGGGGACGCAGGGGCTTCTTCCCGGCGCCCTCGGCGGGCAGATCCTCGTGGAAGGCCTTCGCGCCCATGACGAAGCTCCCGCCGGGGATCGGCAGGAGGGCCGCCCCCTCGTCGGGCGAGGCCGACCCCGCTCCCCCCTCCCCGGAGGGACAGCCGGCGAGGCCCAGCAAAAGGCCGATGAGGAGGAGGCGCTTCACTCGATGCTCTGGAGAAAGGAGACGAGGTCGTCGATCTCGTGGGCGCGCAGCTGAGAGGTGCCGCCGTGGGTGTCGAGGCCGAGGCGTCCGCCCGAGGCCATGTGGGCGCGCACCCGGCGGTTCGGGGCCGGCACCAGCCAGGTCTCGTTGAGGCCAACCTCCCGGCGGCCGGGCCGCTCGGGCTCGGTCCCCAGGACGGGCTCGTAGGGGAAGGTGCGCAGGCCCTCCTGGCCCGGGACGCAGAGCACCTCACGCAGGGTGCGGGCGGTGCCGGCGTGGAGGAAGACGGGCGGCCGGTCCCAGAGGCCCCGCAGGGGGAAGGTGGTGTAGTGGCTCTCGTTCTCCTCCGCCCGGCCGACGTCCCAGGGCTCGAGGTCCCGGCGCAGGCCGTTGAGGGCGTCGAGGCGGTTCATGCCGATCAGGGTGAAGGAGGCGTCGCGGTTGCTCACCGTCACCATCGCCGGCATCGACTGGGTCGGGTTGTCCGGCAGGTCCTTGAGGGCGAAGTGGGGTGGCGGGTGGCAGGAGACGCAGCCGACCTGCGGGTGCTCGAAGAGGGCCTTGCCCCGGGCCACGGCCGGGGCGTCCGGGTCGAAGGGGTTGGGCAGGAGCCTTCCTTCCGTGATCTGCCAGGCGCCGACGAAGCGGACGATGTCCCGCAGGCCGTGGGCCTTGCCGAAGACCTCCAGGCTGCGCCGCTGCAGCATCGCCTCCCGGCGAAGCTCGAGGGTCGCCTCGAAGGAGGTCGTCGCGTCCATGCTCGACTGCACGTCGTCCACCCCGAGGTTCACCGTCGGCGCCACGAGGTGGGTGAAGTCTCCCTGCGGGGTCGGCCCGGCGAAGTCGTCGGCGGGGATGTGCTCCATCAGCATCGAGCGGGGCTCGAAGGCCGAGAGGGTCCCCTCGAAGAAGAAGGGCTGGATGGCGAAGAGGCCTCGCATCTGCGGCACGCTCATGGTCCCGCCGATGATCAGGCGGCCCGCCTCGTCCCCGGGGTGATCGTAGACCTGCCCCACGACCTGGCTGACGCCCCAGGGGCGGCCGTCTCCCAGATCGAGGTAGTGGCAGTGCACGCAGGAGGTGTCGCCGTCCGCGGAGAAGAGGGCGGTGTGGGCGAGGATCTCCCCGGTCTCGGCCTCGGTGGCCGGCACCGGCAGCTCGAGCACGCTGGGATCGACGACGATCTCCCGGCCCTCGCCACTCTCGAGCTCGAGGACGGAGAGGGAGCCGCCGAGGAAGTTCGCCACCAGCACCCTGCCCGCGGCCGGCCCCACCTCCCCGCCGTAGGCGATCCCGATCGGCTGCATGCCGGTGGAGAGGGTGCGAAGCGGCAGCAGGCGCTCGCTCGGATCGCGCGCCCCGGGCTGCAGCCGCAGCACCTGCACCAGGTTGCTGCCCTGCATCGTGACCAGCAGGCGGTCGCCGGCCGCGGCCATCTTCTCGGGGAGGGCGCCCACGACCCGCATCAGGTCGGGGGGGATGTCGCCGTGCACGTCGCCGGCGGTCGACTCGGCGGTGTCGGAGGTGTAGCGCACCCAGGCGGCGTGCGACTCGTAGCGGGTCGGGGAGAGCAGGGGCGCGAGCCCGCCGGCGGGCGGCGCCTCGGGCACCTCGAGGGCGTCGAGATCGACGACCACCAGATCGTTCTGGATGTCGCGGAACTTGATCGCCGCCGTCCCGTCCACCGCGTCGGCGGGGCCGAGGAGGTCCTGCTGCTCTCGCGGCAGCACCCGGCCGGTCTCGAGGTCGCGGCGGACGGTGTACTCGGCCGCCGGGTTCTCCCGATCCCAGCTGTCCGAGCCCCAGGGATCGCGGGCGACCCCGACGCCGAAGCCGATCCCCTCGGTCGTGACCAGCAGCCACTCCCGGCCGCCGCCCTCCATCACCCGCAGGTCGTTGACGACGTTGCCCACCCGGATCGATCCGACCTCCTGGCCGGTCGCGGTGCGCACCACCGCGATGTCCTGGGTGCCGGTGTTCCCGACCAGGAGCAGCTCACCCCCCCGGGCCAGGGCCAGAGCCTTGGGCTTGGAGCGGGGGTTGCCCACCGGGATGCCGGGCCCCGAGAGCGGCGCCTCGAGGAAGGCCCGCAGGGCCAGGGCGTCGGGGTCGCGGCCGGGCGCCTTGAAGATCACGCCCCCGGCGTGCGCCTTCTCCCGGGGCAGACGATCGGCGTAGCCCCCCTCCCGGGTGCGCACCGCCGCCCGCCAGAGCTGGGAGTTCGTCGCCGGCCCCGGGCGCCAGAGCTCGAGGAGGGAGAGGAAGCTCGCCTCGGCGTCGGCGGCCGCGACGAAGGCCCCCCGGCGCGTGGCGTGGCAGGCCTCGGCGCCGCAGCGCCTCACCAGGCGCTCGTGCACGGAGGGGGAGCCAGCCTTGAAGTCCGCCAGCGAGAGCCCGCCCCGCTCCTCCACCTCGGCCGTGAAGCGATCGCCCTCGACCTTCACCCGCAGCGCGAGCACCTGATCGAGGTAGCGGATCGAGACCCAGGCCCGCTCGCCCCTGGCGTCGAAGATCAGCTGCTGGGCGTGGAAGTCCAGGGGGATCTCGGCGCTCACCCGATCGACCTCCGTGTCGATCACCGAGGCGAAGTTCGAGAAGCGGTTGGTCACCACCAGGAAGCGGCCCCCGGGGTGGAAGGTCAGGCGGTGAGGCGAGCTGCCCGGCGGGCCGTCCTCTCCCGGCGGGCGCAGCGCGATCCGGTGCACGGAGTCGTCGGCGAGATCGACCACCGCCACCGCGCTGCCGGGGTCTCCTTCCGAGCCGTGGAGGGAGAGGTAGACCTTTCGACCCCCGGGGTGGACCACGACGTCGAAGGGGTGATCGCGCAGGGGCTGGAGCTCGGGGTCGGGGTGCGGGTTCGCCACCGGGGGCAGCGTGGCCCGCGCGTACCTCGCGCCGTGGGCCCAGCGGGCGCTGGCCTGCACCCCGAAGCGGGAGGGCGCGCCGGCCCCGGCCGGCCAGGCCAGCACGGCCGCGGCCGTGGCCGCGAGGATCGTCGCCCCGGTGACGAGCTGCTTGGACGAGAGGCTCACAGGCTCTTCAGGTAGGCGACGAGATCCGAGAGCTCCGCCTCGCTCAGATCCTTCGTGCGGCCGTGCAGCCCCCGGGGATCGTGCTCGCGGAAGATCGACTCGAGGGTGGGGGCCGTGCCGCCGTGAAGGTAGGGGGCGCTGCGGTAGCACTCCCGCAGGGAGGGCGTGTCGAAGCGCGCGTGCAGATCGTCCGGCCCGCGCAGGCCCAGATCGTGGGGGCGCTGGTCGGTGAAGGTCCCTTCCGGGTGGCAGGTGTCACAGAGGGCCCGCTGGAAGACGAGGCGCCCGCGGGCGATGGCGAGCCGGCCGTCCCGGTAGGGGTTCGGGGGGCGGGGCGGATCCGAGAGGAAGGCGATCAGGGCCGCGTGCTTCTCCTCCTCCGGCAAGAAGCCCTCGAAGCGCTGGCCGGCCCGGGTGGCGGCGTCCATGTCCGCCCGCACCCCTCGCCACATGGCCGGGGCCGTGTCGTGCACGTTGCGCAGGCTCTTGGCGTTCTTGAAGTTGCCGGTGCCGTCGTTGGGCAGATCCCAGTTCAGGCCGTCCATCCCCGCGTCCTCCTCGTGGCAGGACACGCAGGAGTACCAGGTCTGGAAGCCCAGCCGGCCGTCGTTGAAGAGGCGCTCGCCCTCGCGCCAGAGGGCGACCGCCGGCGCGAGCTCCTGCGGCGATCCCAGCGGGACGCGCCGCTTCAGCTCGCCGGTGCGCGCGTCGAGGACCGAGAGGCCGTCGCCGAAGTAGGTGGCGACGAGGAGCTCGTCGTGCCCCGGCCGCAGCGCCAGCCCCCGGGGCCCCTCCCCGCCGGCCGGCAGGCGGCGGGCGATCCCCTGGCGCCGGAGGAGCTCCACGTCCTGCGCCCGGCGCTCGACCGCCTCCGGGGCCGTCGCCTCGGCCAGGGCGAGGACGCGGGGCAGGTCCACCAGCGCGACCTGGTGGATCCCCGCGAGGGCGACGGCGAAGGCGCTGGCGTCCGGCAGCACCACCACCCCGTTGGGGTTGGTGGCCCCCTCCAGGAGGGTGTCGAGGAGGAGCGTGACCCGGTGACCGGGCTGGTCCAGGTCGAGGATCGAGAAGCCGTTGGAGTGGATCCAGCCCCGCTCCATCTGCAGGGTCGTGACCCGGTCCCGGGAGAGGACGTGCGTGACGATGGCGTGGCGGCCGTCGGGGGTGAGGGCGACGCCCCGCAGGAGGGAGGCGACCCCGAGGGGCCGGTGCTCGAGCACCTCCCCGGTCGCGGCGGAGAGGAGGGTCACGCTGCGCCCCAGACCGTTGGCGACGACGAGCCGCGCTCCGTCGGGGGTCAGGGCCAGCGCGCTCGGCCCCCGGCCCACCCGGGCCTGCCAGAGGAGGCGGCCGGCGGGCAGCGCCAGGGCCGAGACCCGATCCTCGAGCCCACCGGTGACGAAGAGGCGCTGGCCATCGAGAGAGAGGGCGAGGCCTCGGGGCTCGGGGGAGACGGGCAGGCTAGCGCCGACCTCCCCCGCCGCCAGATCGATCCGGGCCACGGCAGCCCCGTGCTGCAAGGTCACCCAGAGGTGCTCCTCGCCGGGGGAGAGCACGGCGGCCACCGGCCGACCCTCGACCGGGATCCGCCGCCGCACCTCGCCGCGCTGCAGGTCGAGCTCGTGGACGAGCTCGGCCCCGGCGTCGATCACCCAGGCCCGGTCCCCGTCGGCCGAGGCCACGACCGCCTCCGGCGAGCGGATCCCCCGGGTGAGGGAGGCGCCGCTCTCCTCCCCGGCCGCGGGGACCGGGGTGGGCGGCGCGGCCGCGGATCCACCCGCCGGCAGGGAGAGCGCGAGGGTGACGAGACCGCAGAGAGGCAGGACGAGGAAGAGGCGCCTCACTCGCGCTCCCTCCGGAGCCAGGCGAGGTAGGCGACCATCGCCTCGAGCTCGGCGTCGGAGACGTGCTCCCGGTACGCCGGCATCTGGATGCGCTGCCCCTCCAGGTAGCGGCGGGCGAGCGCGCTCTCTGTCAGGCGAGGCGGAGCGCCGTCGAGGATCCAGGCGCGCAGCTCGTCGTCGTCTCGCACGAGCTCGGCGTACCACTCACCCTCCCAGGAGGGGATCACGCCCTTGAAGCTGCCGGGGTTGGGCAGGCCGCCGATCCCCGAGGGCCCGTGGCAGCCGAAGCAGCCCAGGCGCCGGGCGAGCTCCTTGCCCTCGTAGGCGGCGCCCGGCATCCCCTCGTCCCAGGCGGCCACGGCGAGGACGTAGGCCATCAGATCGTCCACCTGTCCCTCCGAGAGCAGGTCGCGGTAGGCGGGCATGGGCAGGAGGCCTCCGGGCCGGGCCTCGGGCGGGCGGTCCTTCAGGCGCTCGGAGACGCCGTCGAGGATCCACTCGCGGATCTCGGCCTCGCTCCGGGCGTAGCTCTGGAGCACTCCCCCCGACCAGCCGGGCACCCCGGCCTCGGGGAGGAGGGGATCCTCCACCCCGCCGCGGCCCGCGGGACCGTGGCAGCCGAAGCAGCCCAGCTCCCGGGCGAGGGCCTCCCCCCGCAGGGCGGCGGTGTCCTCGGCCGCGCCCCGGGGACCCCGCTCCCAGCCCTTCACGATCACCCAGATCACCAGGACCAGGGCGAGGAAGAGGAGGAGACGGGCACCGGACTTCATGGGTTCGCAGCGCGGTGCGTTCGAAGGGCTCGCGCCGCAGCCTATGACGATACCCGATCACCGGGCTGTGGTGACCGCCATCCATGATAGTTTCGTCGCCGTGAGTAGCGACGGCGGCAAAGGCTCCCCCGCCCCGTCCACCGCGTCGGCTGGCGCCGGCGGGGTGAACAGGCAGAGCGCGGGCGATCTCCAGCGGTGCACCATCGACCGTGGTAGCCACCGCGAGACCTGGGTGAGCGGGCGGGTGCTGGCCAACCCCTCCGCCGATCTCCGGATGCTGCGCGAGCTCCACGACGGGCGCGCCGACGGCAGCCTGGCTCGCTTGCGCCTCTTCGGCGCGAGCACGGTCGAGGCCGCCAGCCTCCTCGAGCACCTCCCGGGCTGGGAGTCCGACCTCTACCTCTCTCCCCGCCCCGGCACCCTCCCCTTCTTCGGGCTGCAGGCCCTGATCCTCGAGCCCGCCGAGGGCAGCCGCCTCGAGGCGCGGCCCCTCGAGGGTGGCGGCGAGGCCTGGCTCCTCGACGACCCCACCGGCGATCGGCGCCTGGCCTACCTCTTCCACGTCGCCTCGAGCGAGCGCGACACCCTGCGGGCCTACGAGGCCACCTACCGGCGCGCCTTCGAAGAGCTCGCCGCCCTCGGCTTCGCGGCCCCGGAGGTCGCCCGGACCTGGTGCTTCTTCCGGGACGTCCTCGAGGACTACCCCGGCTTCAACGCGGTACGGCGGGGCTGCTTCCAGGGGCTCTCCCTCCTGGGCAGCGAGCGCATCCCGGCCAGCACCGGCATCCAGAGCATCCTCGCCAGCGGCGAGCACCTCACCCTCGACGCCCTCGCCGCGTCCGGGAGCGGCGTGACGCTCCAGCAGATCGAGAACCCGGCCCAGTGCGAGGCGACGAGCTACGGCTCGCTCTTTTCCCGGGCCATCCGGATCGAGGGCCTGGGTCCCCCCATGCTCCTGATCTCGGGGATGGCCTCCATCGACGACGACGAGGGGCTCACCCTCCACGTCGGCGACGCCCGGGCCCAGCTGGACACCACCCTCGAGAAGGCCGCGGCCCTCCTCGAGGCCGGGGGCTCGGCCTGGGAGCGGGTGGTCTCGGGCATCGTCTACGTGAAGCCGGGACACGAGGCCCTCTTCGAGGATCCCCGCCTGGTCCGCCTGATGGACGAACACCCCCTGGCCGTGAGCCTGGCGGACGTCTGCCGCGACGACCTGCTGGTCGAGATCGAGCTGCTGGCCGTCTAAACCAGAAATCACGATTCCCGATCACGTCTGGCTTGCAGGCCGCACCCGCCTGCGGCGTCAGGCCTCGGTCACCTAGCTAAGGCTAGGCTCCCTCACCCTTCCTTGCATCCGGGCACGTCCGCGGCGCCATCCGCTGTTCGGGAATCATGATCTCTGGTTTAGCGCTAGCCGTCGACCCGGAAGCGGCCGAGCTCTTCCTCCAGCTCGTGCGCGTGCCGCTGCAGCGCCCCGATCAGCTCGCCGAGGCGATCGGCCGACTGGCTCTGCTGCTCGCTGACGCTCTCGATCGCGGTGATCGCGTCGAGCACGTCGGAGGAGGTGCGCGTCTGACCCTCCTGCCGGTGGTTGACGTTCTCGATCATCGTCGTGATCTCGTGGATGGACGCGAGCACTCGATCCGAGCTCGTGGCCTGCTGCCGGCTGGAGGCGTGCACCTCCTGATTGAGCTGCTGCATCTTGTGGGTGCTGTCGAGCACCAGGCTCGAGCCCTTCGCCTGGACGGCCGAGGCCGTGGCGATCTCGTCGACGGTGGAGGCGATGCGGGCGATCGACTCGGCGATCGAACGGTTGCCATCGGCCTGCTCGACCGAGGCCTGAGCGATCTCCTCGACCATCCGGCGGGCGTCCCGGGAGGAGCCCTGGATGCGCGCTAGCGCTCGCTCGGCCTGCTGCCCGAGGGTGACGCCGGCCTCGACCGACTCGGCGCCACGGGCCATGGCCGCGATGGCGCTGCCCGAGTCCCGCTGCACGTTGTTGATGAGCTCGTTGATCTCGGCCGTCGAGTGCTTCGTCCGATCGGCCTGCGCCGAGATGATGGCGGCGTTCAGGGCCAGCAGCTCGGTCTGCTCGGTGATGTCGTCGATGACGATGAGAATCTTGGAGACGTCCCAGAGGCGCTGCACCAGGTGATCGAGGGCCTCGGAGGCCGAGGTGAACGAGGCTTGCATCTGGTGGATGCCCTCGAGGGTCTCGGTCAGGGCCTCGACCCCCTTGTCGGCGTCGTCGGCGACCCGCTTCGAGAGCTCGGCGGTGGTCTGCGCCCGCTCCCCGACCCGCTGTACCGTCTCCTCGAACTGCCGGCTGAAGGAGGAGGTGTCCGCCAGGGTGTCGTTGACCTGCTCGATGCTCGAGGCGATGTCCCTCACCGAGCGCGCCATCGCGTCGATGGTCTGGGTGGTGGTCTCGACGAAGGACGCCATCGACTCGATGTGGGTGGCCGACTGGCTGTTGGTGTGGGCCATCTCGAGGATGGTGTCGTTGCCGTGCTCGGCGTTGGAGCGCAGGGTCGTCAGGTCGCCGGCCATCTGCTGGATCGACTCGAGCATCTGCCCCATGAGGCGGGAGGTCTCCTCTACCTGGTGCTGAACCTTGCCCGCGCCCACGGCCACCACGGTCCCGGTGGCGGACATCTCGTCGCTCACCTCGGTGAGGGTCCGGGTGACCCGCTGGAGTGCGCGCAGGGTGCTGCGCTGCCACTCGACCATCTGGCTGAACGCCTCCGCGAGGTCGCCGATCTCGTCGTTGGCGCCCGCCGGGATCCGGGTGGTCAGGTTGCCGGTGGCGATGATGGAGGTGGTCACCTCCCGCAGCAGGGTGATCGGGCCGATGAGGATCCGCTCCAGGAGGAAGCTCAGGACCACCCGCCCCGCCACGAAGACCAGCAGGGTGATGCCCGCGATGGCCAGGGTGTTCGCCCTGCGCTCGGCCTCGATCTCCGCCATGGAGAAGCCGAGCTGGAGGTAGCCGCGGGCGCCGGAGGGGGTCTCGATGAGGGCGAGGACGTGCAGGGTCCCCTGGAGGGTCTGCACCTGGGGACCATCGGCGGGATCGAGCGCGAGGGCCTCGATCTTGAACTCGCGAGGGTTCCAAGTGCCCAGGGGCGCTCGCCGCTCGTCGAGGATGGCCCCGTAGGTGGCGCCGGGCGCGTCCTCCAGCAGGGTCAGCAGCTTGGTCAGCTCCGCCGGCCCCTTAAACTCGGCCAGGTCGTACGGAGCGCGCCCCGCGCTGGCGATCACCAGCGCCAGCCCCTTCGCCCTTCGCTCCGCCCACTTCTGGGAGGCCTCGTTCATCCGCAAGGGGATGTAGATCGCCATCAGCAGGGCCATCAGCGACATCATCAGGCCGACGATGACCGTCAGCTTGAGCCGCAGGGACCTACGACGGGCCGATCTGTGGGGAGCGTATTCTCGAAGCCGCGTCAACGGGGTTCCCGTCGAGTCCACACCCGGCGGGGTGCGCAGCAGATACGGATCATCGAATGATGCGCGCCAATCTCAGGAGCTGCGAAGAGAAGGTGTGTCCTTCGGTGCTGACCCGAAGGATGTTCACCACGATCTTCGGCCGCCCCCCGGACGCGATCTCGAGACCAATGGAGACATCTCCGTCCTCGACGAACTTCGGGTTCCCGGTGATCGAGAGGACGCTGTGTGCTGCGCAGAGTTTGCCGACTGCCTCTGCGTCGACGCCGGTCATGACGTAGACGACGTGGGCCTCGCGGATCTTGTTCTTCAGATCGCTCTCCGAGACCGGCTTGGCCCGCGCGCCGGTCTTGGAGAAGCCGGCGATCAGCTCGAGGGCGCCCGAGAGCTTGCCGGGGGCGTAGACGATGAGGATCTCGTACCCGCCGCTCTTCTCCTTGGCCAGCTTGTAGTCGTAGCTGAAGATCTTGGTGAAGAGCGCGACCTGCAGGTTGACGGGCACCTCGGCGGCGTGACCGACGCTCGGCGCCAGCAGGAGGGCCAGGATCACCAGGGTCGCGCCGAAGCCTCGGCGGCTCGGGCGCCTTCGTGTCGGCTGATTGGACAGAAGCATCAAGGGGCTACTCTTCGATGAATATATCACTATCGACGTGCCAGAATCGGTTTCCACTGGCTTCGACGTCGCCACGGCTGTCGAAATTCACGGCGCCGGTGGTGCCGATGAAGTCGATGTCCTCCCCGTTCCTTACCGCTGCCAACGCCTGAGGGAGTTCCTGCCAGGTGTAGGCCGTCCCCGGCGGCGAGGAGACCTCCAGCAGCTTCTGGGCGACCTGGGCGCCCGTGGGATCGGCCGAGCCCGTACGGGCGGCCTCGGAGGCCAGGGCCCAGAGGAGGATGGCGTCGAAGTAGAAGTAGCCGGGCGCCAGGGGCCGATCGCCGTCCCAGCGGTCGGAGAAGAGGGTCTCGAAGGCCGCGGAGTCGTCGCCCAGGGCCGGGGAGATGCCGACCATGTCATCGACGACCCCGGGAGGGATGTTGTCCAGGAAGACCTGGTCGTGGAGGGCCGGAACGAAGTACCAGCGCTTGCCGAGCCCCAGCGAGGCCCACTCCTCGACCACCGCGGCGCCGGTGCGGGCCCGGGCCACGAGCACCACCGCCTGCTCGTTGCTACCGAAGGCTCGCCGCAGGTCCGCATCGACCGAGGTGGCCTCCGGGGAGAAGGCGGTCAGCCCGGTGGAGGTCCCGCCGAGGGCGCGGAAGCTGCTGTCGATCATGTTGGCCCAGCCGGCGCCGTACTCGTTGCCCTCGTAGAGCACCGAGGCGCGCTCGATCCCGTCGGCCACCATCCGCTCCGCGAGGGCCTGGCCCATCGTGACGGCCGAGGGCACGGTGCGGGATCAGGTCGACGCCAAGAAGGCCGAGATCGAGGCCGGCACCTGGGACGTCTTCCACGGCCCCTTCAACAAGCAGGACGGCACCGAGTGGGTCGCCGCCGGCGCCTCCCTCTCGGACGGCGAGATGCTCGGCATGATCGGCTTCGTCGAGGGCATCGACGGCGAGATCCCCACCTGCTGCAACCTGTGTGGGCCCTCCGTTCCGGCCTGCCCCTAGCCTTCGAATCCGGTCTGCAGGGGGCCCCACGAGGCACCCCTGCAGGCCACGGGCTGCTCCGGGTGGCCAGGGGAGTCCCCTCGGCCACCCCGGAGCGGGTCTGGCAACAGATCGTTCCATCGTGCCCTCCCCACCTCTGGTTGGCACGATGTTCCTTTTTTGGGCAGCCCTTCACCCATTCCCATCGCTGTGGCGTAGCACCAGAGGTGGGTGTCTCGTATCGAGATCGAGATCTCGAAAGCGAGACCCGAAAGCGGCAGAAGCCCCGAATTCTGGTTTTAGAGGCCCTCTACCAGTTGATCCGCACCTGGCATCCCCCTTGCTCGACAGGACCCTCATGCAGGTCACCTCTTCCCCGGACAGTCCATCGATGAACGACAAGACCTCAGGCACCAACCCCCTCCGGAGCAACGGCAAGATCCGCAAGGTCCTGCTCCTGGACGACAGCCCCACCGTGCGCTGCGCCGCGGTGGAGGCCCTCGAGGAGATCGGCCTCGAGGTGGTCGAGACCGACAACCCCATCGGCATCCCCTATCTCCTCTGGAAGGAGAACCCGCAGCTCCTCATCCTCGACGTGAACATGCCCGCCATGACCGGGGACCGGGTGGCCAGCATGCTGCGCAAGGAGAACACCGAGAACATCAAGATTCTCCTCTACTCCTCCCTCGACGACGGCGAGCTCTCCCGCCTCGCCCGGGAGTGTGGGGCCGACGGCCACGTCCACAAGACCGCAGATCCGCAGAACCTGATCAAGGCGCTGCGGAAGTGGCTGTAGGAGAAGAGGCGAGATGTCCCCCACGCCCCCGCAGGACCAGGCGCTCTTGCGGCGCCTCGCGGAGCTCGAGGACGAGCTCGCGAAGCTGCGGCGCCAGGTGCAGCCCGAGCGCACCCGGGAGTCCCTGCCCGCCGGCCGCTTCTCGGCGCTCACCCTGAACATCGGTACCGAGCTCTACGCCGTGCCGCTGGCGATGGTCCGGGAGGTCATCCGGGCCGTGTGGATCACCCCCGTCCCGGAGGTCTCCGAGTCGATCCTGGGGGCGATGAACCTGCGCGGCCGGATCATCCCGGTGATCGACGCCCGCAAGCGGGTGGGCATCTCGGCCCCGAAGCTCGACCTGCAGACCCCGATCGCCATCCTCGCCCCCGTCACCGGGGAGGTCGGGGTCGTGGTCGATCGGGTGCTGGACCTGATCTCCCTCGACGGAGATCGCCTCGAGGTCGCGACCGGCCCCCTGGCCGCCGCCCAGTGCGTTGCCGCGATGGCGCCCGGCCCGGACGACGAGATCATCCAGATCCTGGACCTCTACCAGCTCCTCCAGCCCACCTATGAGCTCGAGCTCCCCGAGGAGCTCCCCCTGCAGTCCCCCGCGCCCTCCCCCGCCGCCGACGCGACCCCCGGGAAGCCCCCGTCCAAGGCCCGGGCGAAGGCGAAGAGCAAGTCGAAGAAGGCGTGAGCTCCGGGCGTCAGAGCGAGCCGGCGTGGCTCGAGGAGGCCTGCGCGCTGCTCGACCAGCGGGTCGGGCACCGGGTCCTGGAGCGCCACCGCCCGGACCTGGCCGAGAAGGTCGTCCAGCTCGCCAGCCAGTCGGGGCTCGCCTCTCCCGGGCAGGTCGTCGAGCGCCTGCGCTCTCGCCCCCTCGACGACCCCACGGTTCGGGACCTCCTGGCGAAGGTCACCGTCAACGAGTCCTACTTCTTCCGGGACGCCTCGACCATGGAGACCCTGCGCACGCAGGTGCTTCCCCGGCTGATCGAGAGCCGCTCCCGGCAGAAGCTCCTCCGCGTCTGGAGCGCCGGCTGCTCCCGGGGCGAGGAGCTCTACTCCCTGGCCATCCTGCTCCAGGAGTGCCTCCCCGATCCCGCCTCCTGGTCGGTGACCCTGGTCGGCACCGACGTGGCCCAGAGCTCCCTCGAGGCGGCGCGGGCGGCCCTCTACTCGGACTGGTCCCTGCGGACCCTCTCCCCCCAGGAGCGAGATCGCTACTTTCTGCGGGAGGGCCGGCGCTGGCACCTGCGGCGCGAGTACCGACGCAACGCGACCTTCGCCCTGCAGAGCATCACCACCGATCCGGCGCCGGCGCCCCACGAGTTCGACCTGCTCTTCTTCCGCAACGTCGCCATCTACCTCTCCGTCGAAGCGACCGAGGCCGCCTTCGAGCGGCTGCGGCAGGCGATGGCCCCGGGCGCCTTCCTGGTGGTGGGCCCCTCCGATCCCAGCCCCCCCTACCCCTGGCCGACGGAGATCGCCCCCGGCGCCCTCTATGCCCGGCGGCCCCCCAGAGACGCGCCGGCCCCGCCCGCGCCCCCGCCGGCCGTGGCGGAAGCGCTCCCCGCGCCCGCCCC